>JAPUJA010000002.1 GCA_027296525.1 Pseudomonadota bacterium
ATTGAGGGGCTGCGGCCAGCCCCTTTGCCGCCATGACGGGCCTTGGTCGAGAGTTTCTCATCGCCCAATCAGCCCGAGCAAGAGCGGACCACGGCCTATCGTGACAGCTCAGGGCCGGAATCGCGTTCGCATGCCCGTTGCGCTACCATTGTCGGCGATTGGGAGGAGCCATCTGGGGAATCCCGGCTCTTTCCCCTTGAGTAAGCTTTGTTTCGGCCGCAAACTCCCCACGGGGGTCGGCGGGGGGCATCCCATGGTGAGAGGGCATTGTGGCCCGTGATTGTGGCTATGTCTGAGCGCCCATTGCATACAATTCCGCTGGGATACCTATTTAGTGTCGTTTCCTCTCATTCATGGCTTTCGCGATCGGACGACATGTTAACCGTCCTCCGAGATGACCCGGCGGATCGACGAAAGGATATCCTCCATCGAGGGCTCGCTTTGGGCCTCAGGGTCGATGCCCGTCCAAACGGCCTCAATCGCCGCCCAGACCAAACCACATACCCCGCACCTCCTCCCGATGCCCCGTGGGATCATAGATCGGGACGGGGAGGCCGAGATGCACGACCGTCAGCTCCCCGACGGCGGATTTAAGCCGATAGCTCGCGACCACCTCGTCGCGCTCGGCGCGCACCAGATTAATCCGTGACTCGAAGAGCTCCTGCTCGGCGTCGAGAACGTCGAGCACCGTGCGTAAACCCACGAGCGCCTCCTGCTCGACGCCTTCGAGCGCGACCTCGTTCGCGTGCACCTGGTCCGTGAAAGCCGCGATCTCGGCGCGCGCGGTGGCGAGAGCCTCCCAGGCGCGGGTCGCCTCCTCGACGACCCCGCGCTCGGCCTCGTCGATCTCAATGCGCCGCTGCCCGGCGCGCTCGCGCGCCTCGCGAACCCGTGAATAGACCACACCCGACTGATAGAGCGGCACGGTGAGCCGCGCGCTGATCGAGGCCGCCTCCCGGGAGCTGTCGCGGGTGGACTGATCGTCGGTCCGCGTCAACCCGGCGAGCAAGTTGAGCTCGGGCAGAAGTTCTCCGGTGATGCTGCGTATCAGCTGATGCGCGGCGCGCTCCTGGGAACGCGCGAACGCCACGTCCGGATGCTGATTCCGCGCCACGTCATAGGCCGTGGACTCCAAGGCCGGAAGCTCCGCCGCCGGTTCCGGCCAATCGAGCCCGGCGGGCATCAGGCCGATCACGCGCATAAACATGCTGCGCGTCGAGATCAGATTGCCTTCCGCCTGGATCCGGTCGGCGATCGCCTGGGAAAGGCGCGCCTCGGCCTGAGAGACGTCCGTACGGGTCACCTCGCCCACCTCGAAGCGATCGCGCGTGGCCTGAAGCTGGCGTTCGAGAACCCGTTCGTTGTTGATGCTGAGCTCGATCACGGCCTGATCCCTGAGCGTGTCCATGTAGGCCGTCACCCCGTCGAAGAGCACGTCCTGCTCGATCGACAGAAGACCCGCCTGTGCCGCCTCGATCAGATATTCCGCCCGTTGGGTCTCGCTTAGGGTCCGCCCGCCGCGATAAATCGGCTGCTGGAGGTCGAGCGAATAACTCTGGGGCGTGCGCGTTTCGTCGCTGGAGAAGAACGAGCTCTCCGTCTCCACCTCGGACTTGCCCACTTCCGCGCTGACGGTCACCGTCGGCCGCCAGCCGGAGAGCGCCTGGGGCACGAACTCATCCGTCGCCCGCAGCTCGGCCCGGCGCGCCTCGAGGGTGGGATTGTTCGCGTAGGCCATCGCGAGCGCATCTTCGAGCGACTGCGCGAAGCCCGCAGAGAGGAACGCTCCAAGAGCGGCCACGAATGCCGCCGCCCCCCAGAGCCCTCTCACCATGGAATGCCTCCCCGCCGACTCGATCCCGTAGGAAGTCTGCGGCCGAAGCAAAGCTTATTCAAGGGGAAAGAGGGCGCTTTCCGGCTCAATAGGTCGGCATTTCCGGGTCGATTTCAGCGGCCCAGGCATCGATCCCTCCCCGAAGATTGAACACTTTTTCGAATCCTTGCTCGCGCAACCATGCGACCACCCGCCCGCTTCTGACGCCGTGATGGCAGACGACCACCACCGGGCGGTCCCGGGCGATCTCGGCGGTGCGCGACGGCAGGGACATGAGCGGCAGGCCGAGGGCGTCGGGCAGGCCGCAGATTTCCGTCTCCCAAGGCTCGCGCACGTCGATGATCTGGTAAGGCCCTCCGCTTCGCCGAAGCGCCGCCAGCTCCTTGACGTCGATCTCGGCTTTGCCGTCCATCGCCGATCAAAAGACGAAGGCGCGCCCGGGTTCGAAGCCGGGAAGCGGCGGCACCGCCGCGTCGAAGAGCGCGCGCCGGGAGACCCCGCCATGGGCTCGAAGCGCGAGGGTCGCGCGCCCCACCTCGCCGGGCGGGCGCCGGACCGCGAGCAGCCGCCCGCCCTCGCTGAGCTGATCCGTGATCGCGGCCTCGATCTCGGGGATCGAGCCCTCGAAAAGGATGACGTCGTAAGGGGCCTGTTTGGGATAGCCCCGCCTGAGTTCGGTTTCGATCACCGCGACGTTGTCGACACCGAGCTCGGACAGCAAGGCGTCCGCCCGTTGGGCGAGCGCGTGATCGCTTTCGAGCGCGACCACCGAGCCCGCGAGCCGCCCGAGGAGCGCCGCCCCATAGCCGGTCCCGCAGCCGACATCGAGCACGACGTCATCGGGCGAAAGCGCGGCCGCCTGGAGCAAGCGCGCGAGCACCATCGGCTCCATCAGGTAGCGGCCGGGCGCGATCTCCAAATCCTCGTCGACATAGGCGACGCCCTTGTAGCGCTCCGGCACGAAGAGCTCGCGCGGCGTCTGTTCGATCGCATCGATCAGGCGAGGCTCCGCCACCTCGTTCGTGCGGAGCTGACTTTCCACCATGTTGTGCCGCAGGACCGAAAAGTCGGTCATGACGCGCCCATCCGTTCAAAAGCGAGCGCTCTCCAAGAGCCCCGGACTTATAGTGGGCCGCGCGCCGAAAGACAATCGGCCGCGCCGTTCGCGCGCTCGGCGTCGCGCGCCTGGGTCGGCTTGACCGGCCAAATCGCGGAGCCTATATAGCCAGGACTTAGCCGATCGGCGATGTTATGCCGCCAGCTTCGGCCGGGTGGCAGAGTGGTTATGCAGAGGACTGCAAATCCTTGTACGTCGGTTCGATTCCGGCCCCGGCCTCCAGTTCTTAGATAGACCCCTTGCGCCGAGGTGACCTCTCCGTTAGCTCCGCAGTGATCCGGCTGCTCTGTTGGGAGACATCACCATACAGCGTGATGATAATCCGAATCAGCCATGCTGAAGAGACCCTATAGGCGGCCCGTCTGGCTGGGCGCCGGGACGACGCGAGAGGTCCGCGCGCGGAAGGAGTGGGACGATTCGATGTCCGACGGCTGCACCTTGGTCTCCGATCCGCCGGAGATCGTGCATTGCTGCGTGCAACACGATAAGCGTTACGTGCTCCTCGACGTCTCGCGCAAAGAGGCCGACGACAAGTTTCTCCATTGCATGCTCAAGGCCGGCTTTCCGAAGTGGCGCGCCAATATCCGCTATGCCGGCGTCAGGGCGTTCGGCTGGATACTCTGGTACACCTGAGCGCGCCGGCGATCACGCGCTTTTCTGGCCGGAACGCGGCGGTCAGCGCAGAGCCGCGATGATCTTGCGGTATTCCGATTCAGGGAACGCCTTGAGCGTGGTTGACCGGACGTTGCCACCGGAACCCACCCCTAATGCGAACGTCGCCGCCGCCTCGTCGTTCGGGAAAGTAGAGACGGCGACAAGGTCGTACGCCCCCATCGTCAGATAGACCTCTCCCAAATCGCCACCGGCATCTTTCACCGCCTTCCGCGCGGCATCCAGGCGATCTGGCGACTCCTTGATGTTCCGTATCCCTTGGTCGGTCCAGTTGAGGAGAGTGATATAGGTAGACATGATATCCCCCAAATTCTCTTCGATTATCCGTTCGTGACCTTGCAGCACGCCGCTACCAGCGTACCGATTCCACAGGCTGAATTATCGTAAGTTTAGTGCCGGGCAGCGATCATCGAAAGAAGAAAGGCTCCGCGCTGGGCGGGGCCAATTTGTGAGGCGCGCGCGGACATCACCCGTCTCGGCGCCGGTGAGCCTCGGGGATTTTCTGCCGCAGCTCTTCGATGCGCGCCGTTACGCCGGCATTCAGGCTGGCGAGTCATTCCCGGCCGAAGCGGCCGGGTCACGGCGTTGGGCTATGCCTGCGGGTCGGACGGCGTCTGTTGGTCCGATGACGCATGAAGGCTCTCTTCCTCCAGGAGATTTCCTTCGACCTCCTGCCCGGCCTTTTCCAGCTTCTTCTGCTCGGCCTTTTCCGCCTTCGCCAGGGCCCGTGCGGCCTTCTTGGCGGCTTTCGCTCTCTCGCGTTCCATCCGTTCGAATTTGTAGTTGGGCTTTCGAGCCATCCTTATCCTTTCTGTCGGTGCCGCGGCGCGGCTTTGCTCCCCTCTCGCCTGATCGCCACATAATGAAGTTAGCATGGTTACCTGCCGAACGGCTATCCAGACAAAAAGACCCGCTCTTCTTGGGGCGGGCCTCGATCTGTCAAGGCGTCCGTGAACGAATGGTCAAGATTTGGCGATCATAGGGTCCGATGTCAAGCCGAGGGGTTGTGGCTTAAGCGGCGGCAAGGGTTGCGGTCGGATCACAACAGAATCGAAGGCAGAAAGGCGCCGGCGGGCTCGTTATAGAGGCCCATGCTCATGAGTGTCATCGGTTGAACCACCCGAAGCCCGTGACCGAGACACCAGCGCAACAACTCGCCGTTGCGGCTGGGCAACAGGAAGCCGGGGCCGGGATAGGCGTCCGCCGCGCCGATGAGGGCCTTCAGCTCTTCGTTGCTCTCGCCCACCGCATGCCCGAAGAAGGCGATCGACGTGGCGTATCCCGTGACGCGGCCTGCGTGCTCGACGAGGCGAGCGGTTCCTTGCTTGATGGCGTCGAGCAGCTCGCCGCCGCGCTCATGGCCATGAATCCGATGGCACAGCCGGTTGCAGGTGATCAGATCGTCTTCGGTGGCGGTGCGCACCCGGTAGCCCGCTATCTCGGTCGAGATGGGCGGACCCTGCATCGTGGAAAGAAGCTCGCGCGCCTCGAAGCCGAGCTTGGAATAGAGACAAAGCGAGCGGTTGTGATACGCCGCCTGAACCAGCCGGACGCCGGGGAAGCGCGGGGGCACGACCCGCTCCAGCATATGTTCCATGAGCCGGCGACCGACCCGGTTGTCCTGGGTCGCCGGATCGACGGTGATTGGTCCGATTCCCGCGATCGGTGAGCGTTCGTCGATGAAGTTGCTGCCGAGCACCCGCCCGTCTCGCTCGGCGACGGCCCCGTAGAAACCCGGATGGGCGATCAAACCCGACAACAAGGAAGCGGCGATTTCAGGCGAAGGGAAGTCCGGTGGAAAATTATGGCGGGTCGCGATCGCCGCGAACGCCTCGTAGCAGATCTTCCCACAGATTTCCGCGTCTTCCGGTGCCGCGGGACGCAAGGTCAGATCCATTCGAGCCTCCCCTCTCCAGCCGCTTCCGGCTATCGGCGCGGCGCTGACGCGCGGGTTCCAGAGTTTGTATCACTCTCTCTCGGGCGTTGGACAGCCCGATGGCCCCAGGAGACGAGCGACATCCCGAGGAACAAGAGAACGAGCGAGCGCTCGATTCCAGTCGCCCGTTTTTTTTTCGCGACACCCATCGTTCGAGATACGCACGCCTCAGCGCGCACCTCTTTGCTCTCTAAAACAGCCGAGGATCGCGTCCGCCGAGCGCTCGATGTCGTCCTCGGTCGTGCTCCAGTTCGAGACCGAGATCCGCATCGCGCTCATGCCGTGCCAAACCGTGCC
>JAPUJA010000020.1 GCA_027296525.1 Pseudomonadota bacterium
GCTGCCGCTCACCGATCGGCATCGGCGCGCCGGAGGCGAAGGCCTGCCAAAGCGACTCCTTTCGCGTGCCGGCATAGTGCCGCGGCATGTCGCCATGCTCGCGGTCGTGCCGCCATGCGGAGGCCGCATATCGGTTCGCCATCGTGGCGATCTCGTGCGCCTGGCGCGCGGGCGTGAGCTCGCCGAAGAAACGCCCTGCCAGCTCTCTTAAGACCGCGTCACGCTTGCGGATCGCCTCCTCCTTCCACCAGGGAATTCCGCCGCGCGCAAATCTGAGGCCGAGAGCCTCACCGATCGGCGTGCCCGGTTCGTTGAAGAACCTCTCGAGCGCCGCGCCCAGCCAGTGACCCTGGTCCTCGGTGAGCGGGAGCTCCGCCAAACATCTGTCGCTGATATCCCTGAGCATCCTGATGACCCTCTCCATCGCCCGGTCCCCAATGAATTGTTCCTCGACCGATATCGTCGCGGACCAGTCTGCCGGGGTGGGCGTCATCGCCCGATGCAGCCGGCCGGCAGCGAGGCGTCAAAAAACTGTCAATTCTTGCTGAATCGCCGTCTAATAAGCCGTTAGGTGTCAATAAATAGGCTGAGGCTGCGCGATTGACGCCGCCGGCCCCATGGCAGCGGCGCATCGCGAGGCGGTGTTCCCAGGGGGCCGGTGCGCAGGGGGGCGGTGTCTCCGAAATGGATCCACCGAAAACTTACGGGCTCAAGCTCCTCGGCGGCTTTCGGATCTGGCGCGATCCGCGGACGGCGATTCGGTTTCGGAGCAAGAAGGCTCAGGCGCTTCTGGGCTACCTTTCGCTTCGGCCCGAGCAGAGCTGCACACGCAGCGAGGCGACGGCCCTCCTCTGGGGCGATCGATCGGAAGAGCAGGCGCGCCATTCCTTGCGCCAATGCCTGCTCAGCCTTGGCCAGGTGGCAAGCGGGCCCGACGCCCCTCTCGTCATCGCCGATCGCGAGCGGCTCCGGCTGAACCTGGACGCCGTCGGAGTCGATGTTCACGACTTTGAGCGCCTCGCCGCCGATGAACGGATCTCGTCCCTCGAAAAGGCCGTCGGACTCTATGAGGGCGAACTCCTTTCGGGGCTGGATCTCAAGGGCGACGAATTCGAACGCTGGCTCGCGGGCGAACGCGTTCGCCTCCAAGAGCTCGCCGGGGACACGCTCGCGAAGCTCGGATCCCTTCAGGCGGAGTGCGGCGATATCGAGGGCGCGATCGAGACGGGACAGCGACTCGTGGCCCTCGATCCCCTTCGCGAGGAAGGACATCGCGAGCTCATGGGTCTGTTGGACAGGGCGGGTCGACGCTCGGGCGCGCTGAAGCAGTTTCAGATCTGCGCCGACATGCTGCGGCGTGAGTTCGACGCCGAGCCCGAGCCCGAAACGCTTCGGCTCTATTCGGAAATCCGGGAACGGACGCCCGAGGCGGAGTCAGGCGACGGCGCGCCGCCGACCGAAAGCGAGACGCCGCCACCGGTATCCCCGTCGCCGGGTCCAGCGGTCGGGCCGCCATCGCGCGAGATGCATGATCGATCGATCGTCATCGACGCCGATTTCATGTCCCGTGCCGTGGCGTGGGTTCGGAGAACGTTTCTGCGATTGTTGCGCTGGACCATCGCGGCGGTGGTCATCCTGCTTCTCGGAACCATCCTCGTCTGGTATTTCGGGTTGCGGGGACCGGAACGCCTGACCGAAGTCGCCACCGAAGCGCGGATGGCCTTCCCGCTCCCTCAACAGCCTTCGATCGTCGTGTTGCCCTTCGAAGATCTGAGCGATGACCCGATGGGACAACAGTTCGCGATCGCCGTCACCGAAGGAATCACGATGGCGCTGTCGGTGGTCTCCGACATGTTCGTGATCGCCCACAATTCGACGCTCGCCTATGAAGGAAAGCCGGTCAAAATCCAACAGGTGGCCGAGGAGCTGGGGGTGCGCTACGTGTTGCAGGGCAGCGTTCAAAAGGTTGAGGATGAAATCCGCGTCAACACCCAGCTGATCAACGCGCTCACAGGCGTATATGAATGGGCGCAGAATTATGATCGTGAGATTACCGATATCTTCGAGGTTCAGGACGAGATAACCCTTAACGTCATCACGGCGCTGCAGGTCGAACTCACCGAAGGCGAGCAGGATCAGGTTTCCCTCGCACACGGCACGGACAATTTAGAGGCCTGGATTCTTGCGGGCGACGGGCTGCATCACTTAAGGCGCGCCACACAGGCGGACAACGCGCAGGCTCGGCAATTGTACCTTCATGCGACGCGTCTCGATCCCGCCTATCCCGGTGCGTGGGACGGCTTGGCCTGGACTCACCTTCTTGATGCGCGCTTTGGCTGGAGCGACTCACGGTTGACCTCGTTGGTTCGAGCCGAAGAGCTGGCGCGTCGAGCGCTCGATCTCGGTCCCGATCGCCCGCGGACATTCGCGTTGCTGGGCAGCATCCATCTCCTGAAAGGGGCCCACGAGCAGGCCGTCGACTACGCCCAGAAGGCCGTCTCGTTGAGCCCCAACGGCGCCGAGGTCAGAGCCGTCCTCGCCCTCATCCTCAGCTACGCCGGAGAGCCCGAGCGAAGCGTCTTCCTGCTCAAGAAGGCCATGCGGCTCAGCCCTTATTATCCGATCTGGTATGTCTGGAATCTCGGCCGCGCCTACCGCCTCTTGGGCCGCTACGGCGAGGCGATCGCGGCGCTCGAGAACAGCCTGGGCGTGGACCCCAATTCGATCACCCCGCGCATCGAATTGCTCCACGCCCAAGTCGAGTCCGGGAGGCTCATTCAGGCGCGCGCCCAGGGGCGCGAAGTTTTGCGGATCGATCCGAACTTCTCCACAAGCGAATGGCTGGCCGGACTCCCCTACAAGGATCAATCGAGCGCAGAGCTCGAGGCGAAAAACCTGCGCCGGGCCGGCTTGCCCGAGTGAACTCGACAAGCGCCCGCTTGGGATGCCAAGAAACCCTCACCCGGATAGGCTCAAGCATCGAGAGCGCCGCCCGAGATAAGGAGAAGCAACCATGATCGAGACCGTGCGCATGGCCGAGATGAGCTGGCCCGAATTCGCCGAGCGGGTGAAGCACGACCCTGTCGTCTTCGTCCCCTGCGGTGCGTTCGAACAACACGGGCCTCACCTGCCGCTCTCGGTCGATATTCTCCTACCCACCGGCGTGTGCGAAGCCGTCGCCCAGCGCACCCAGGGCATGGTCGCGCCGGCGCTCAACTACGGCTACAAATCGATGCCGAAGACGGGCGGCGGTCCGCACTTCCCGGGCACGCTCAACCTCGACGGCGCGACCTTGAGCGCTTCGGTGCGCGACATCGTTCGCGAGCTCTATCGCCACGAGATCCGAAAAATCTGCTTCATCGTCGGCCACTATGAGAACCAGTGGTTCGTGACCGAGGGGATCGATCTCGCGATGCGCGAGCTCGGCCCGTCGGCATTGCGCGTGATGCGCCTCGAATATTGGGATTTCTTCCCACCCGAGCTGACAGACAAGGTCTTTCCCGGAACGCATCCGGGGATCATGCTCGAACACGCGGCCATAATGGAAACCTCCTGCATGATGCATCTGCATCCCGAGCTGGTGCGCGTCGATCTCATTCCGGACAATCCTCCCGCCGACTTTCCGCCCTACGACGTGTGGCCGGCTCACAAGGAATGGGTGCCCTCGAGCGGCGCGCTCACCTCGGCCAAGGCCGCGACGGCGGAGAAGGGTCGGCTCATGATGGAGCACTACGCCCGCGCCATCGCCGAGGCCGCGCAGGGCGAGTTCGGCTAGAGGGGGGGACGCGCCCGGGCGCGTCCCTTCCATCCCGGCCAGGATCATCGCTCGATCAAAACCGTTCACCGGCTCTATCCGGCGCTGTAGACTGAGGCCCGCGGCGGGATCGTCGAGTGAGGGCCGACCAAATAAACCGCCGCTCGGCAAGTCCTTTCC
>JAPUJA010000200.1 GCA_027296525.1 Pseudomonadota bacterium
CGCCGCGACCAGGGCCGCGCAGGCGCCCGTGCCGCAGGCGCGCGTGAGGCCGACGCCCCGCTCCCAGACCCGAAGCCGGATCCGGTCGCGCGCCTCCAGATGGGCCGCACCGATGTTGGCGCGCTCGGGGAAAAGCGGGTCGGTCTCGAGCCTCGGCCCGAACTCTTCGAGCGGCGCGGCCTCGGCGTCGGCCACGAAGAAGACCGCGTGCGGGTTGCCCATGTTGACGCCGACCGCGTCCTCGAAAGGCCCGGCGCCGAGCGGAAGATGCAGCGTGTCGGCCTCGCGCGACAGGGGAATCTCGTCCCAGCTCAGGCGCGCTTCGCCCATATCGACGGCGACCTCGCCCGGGCCCGCCGCGCGCGCCTGGATGAGCCCGCTCGCGGTCTCGATCGCGACCCGGTCCGCGCCCTGCTCCGCCATCAGCAGGCTCGCGACGCAGCGCGTCCCGTTGCCGCAAGCCGCCACCTCGCCCCCGTCGGCGTTGAAGATCCGCATGAAGGCGTCGGCCTTGCCATTGGGCGCCGGCTCGATCGCGATCACTTGATCGCAGCCGATCCCGGTGTGCCGGTCGGCGAGCGCGCGCACCGCTTCGGCCGCAAGCGCAAGCGGCTTAGCCCGGGCGTCGATCACGACGAAGTCATTGCCGAGCCCGTGCATCTTGATGAAGGAACGGCGGGCCATGATTCGGGTTATATGGCCCTTTGCGTTCGACTGTCCACTCTAGGGGGGAGCGGCGCTCCCGGCGCCTGCGCGCCGTCGGTTTTGCGCGGCGCGACGGCAAGATCGGCCCCAAGAATCGCTCAGCTTCCGGCCCGGCCGCGTTTCAAGAGCCCCGCCCGAAGCCGCTTGACGGGGTCCCGTCCGCCCCCTAACTTCGCGCGCGATGGCGGCGGGCGCCGGACATGAGGGCGTCTTGGGCCACCCACCCGCCCACGCATTCCGTTGACCTGGACCGTTCGCGCGGCGGAGCGCGCGCCGTCTCCCGGAAGGTTTTTGCGACAGCCATGTTCGACAGTTTAAGCAACCGGCTCACCGAGGTTTTCAACCGCTTAAGCCGGCGCGGCAGCCTCACCGAATCGGACGTCACCACGGCGCTCCGGGAGGTCCGTGTCGCGCTGCTCGAGGCGGACGTGGCGCTGCCCGTGACCAAGGACTTCATCGCGGCCGTCAAGGAGCGGGCGCTCGGCGCGGAGGTCCTGAAAAGCGTCACGCCCGCGCAGATGGTCGTCAAGATCGTGCATGAGCATCTGATCGAGATGCTGGGCGCGGAAAGTGCCGGCCTCGAGCTCCGCGCGGCGCCGCCTGTGGCCGTGCTCATGGTCGGCCTGCAGGGCTCGGGCAAGACCACGACGAGCGCCAAGCTCGCCAAGCGGCTCCATGAGAAAGAGAAGAAGAAGGTCCTGCTGGCCTCCCTCGACGTCCATCGCCCGGCGGCCCAGGAGCAGCTTGCCCTGCTCGGCACGCAAGCCGAGGTGGCGACGCTCCCCGTCGTCGCGGGCGAGGGCGCGCTCGCGATCGCCAAGCGCGCCATGGAGACGGGGCGGCGCGAGGGCTACGACGTGGTGATTCTCGATACCGCCGGGCGGCTTCAGATCGACGATGAGCTCATGGCCGAGGTCGTCCAGGTGCGCGATGCCGTCACGCCGGCCGAGACGCTTCTCGTCGCCGACGCGCTCACCGGCCAGGACGCCGTCAATCTCGCCCGCGGCTTCGATGAGCGGGTGGGCCTGACCGGCATCGTGCTGACACGCGTCGACGGCGACGGGCGCGGCGGCGCGGCGCTCAGCATGCACGCGGTCACGGGCTGCCCAATCAAACTCATCGGCGTCGGCGAGACCCTGGATGCGCTCGAGGCGTTCCATCCCGACCGCATCGCCTCGCGCATCCTCGAGATGGGCGACGTGGTGAGCCTGGTTGAGAAGGCGGCCGAGACGATCGACCGGGAAGAGGCCGAAAAGCTCGCCAAAAAGGTGCAGAAGGGAAAATTCGATCTCGAGGATTTCGCCAAGCAGCTCCGCCAGATCCGCAAGATGGGCGGCATGGGCGGCCTCATGGGCCTCCTGCCCCAGGTCGGCAAGATCAAGAAGCAACTCGCCGAGGCCAATCTCGACGAGCGCATGTTCGCGCGCCAAGAGGCGATCATCGGCTCGATGACGCCCAGGGAGCGGCGCAACCCGAAGGCCATCAACGCCTCGCGCCGGCGGCGCATCGCGAGCGGTTCGGGCACGAGCGTTCAGGATGTTAATCGGCTGCTCAAGCAGTTTCGCGAGATGCAGACCATGATGAAGCGGGTCGGCAAACTCGGCGAGAAAGGCTTGATGCGCCAGGGCTTGGATGGTCTTATGCCGCGCATGTAGGGCTCGGCCCCGACCGTGCCGATAATGCGACACAGATCAAAGGGTAATGAGGTTCCATGCCGGTTAAGATTCGTCTCGCGCGCGCGGGCGCCAAGAAGCGTCCGTTCTATCGCATCGTCGCCTCGGACATCCGAAAGCCGCGCGACGGACGGTTCATCGAGCGGCTCGGCACCTACGATCCCTTGCTGCCCCGGGATGATCCCAAACGGGTCGTGATGAATATCGAGCGCATCAAATATTGGCTCGACCACGGCGCCCAGCCCACCGACCGGGTCGCCCTCTTCCTCGGCTCGGCGGAGGTGATCCCGATGCCGAAGCACCACAACCCGAAGAAGGGAACGCCCAAGAGCAAGGCCAAGGAACGCGAAAAGGCGAAGGCCGAGGCCGCGAGCGCGGCCGAAGCCGCACCGGCCAAGGCCGCACCCGCCGAGGCCACGGAAGCGACCGATGACAAGCCGGCCGAGGCCGTACCGGCCAAGGCCGCACCGACCAAGGCCGCACCGACCGAGGCCGCACCCGCCGAGGCCGCACCCGCCGAGGCTGCGGAAGCGACCGATGACAAGCCGGCCGGGGCCACACCAGCCGAGGCTGCACCGGCCGAGGTCGCACCCGCCGAGGCCGCACCCGCCGAGGCTGCGGAAGCGAC
>JAPUJA010000201.1 GCA_027296525.1 Pseudomonadota bacterium
GCAGGGCGATCATCAACGGCAGGCCCTGCCAAATGGTGAGCACCGACTTCCTTTTCCACATGGGCAACACGCGCATCCTTTTCCCTATCCTTACGGCCAATGATCCGGGCGAGCTAGCGGGGCGTCATGACAAGCCCGGGGTGCTAGGCACCCACGACGCGCCGCATCTTACACGCCACCTCGTTAATATCAGCGGGATTGCTCGAGCAGCTTGCTCCGGATCTGGTTAACCTCGTCGATCATCTCGTTCTGCCGGGTCATCAGGTCGTCATTTATGATCCGGTGAATCATGCGGAGATCCCGATCCGCCTCAGCCCGAAGGCAGCGGTTGTAATCTTGCACCTGCGCGATGAATTCACTGACCCCATAATTGATCGTGTCGGCCTCCATCGTATTGAATTGATAGGATTCCGGGCGCTCACACTCGGTCGAGGACCAACTGCCACTTCCCGACAGGTAGTTGACTTCGCCGCCCCATGCTGCCGTCGAGAACGCGCCAAAAACCAAGGCCGTTAACAGAAAGCTAAGCTTTTTCATCGCTTTTCCAACCTCTGCCTTATTTTATTGCCGAGCTATCCTTCGACGCTATCACACCGCTAAGATCGGCGACAAGATGCGCCCACCGGGCTTACCCGCTTATCGGGATTTGCCGAAGATCGAGGGGCCGGATCGCGGCAACTGGACCCTGTCGCCGGATTGATGCAGGATCGATTCATGTCATCCCTTTCGGGTTTCATCAGAACGACCGGCTCATGGCTTCGCGCCGCGCCGTTCTTCCTTACCCTGCTCGTCCTGGTGGCCAGCCCGTCCCTGGCGGCGGAGGAGCTCATCCATGGCTCGGGCCTTCTCTGGACGGTCGTGGTGCCTGGCACCGAGGTGCCTGGCACACGCCCGAGCTATATTTTCGGCACCGTCCATTCGACGGATCAGCGGGTGACGACCCTACCGCCCGCGATCGCCCGGGTTTTCGACTCGACCGACGGTCTGACGGTCGAGGTCGCCATGACCAAGGAGGTCATAACCGAGACGGCGCGCGCTATGATGCTGGCGCCGGGACGGAATCTCGAAGGGATCGTCGGAACCGAGCGCTTCCAGGAGATTGTGCGCTTGGCCGAGCGCTACGGCTTGGGGCCTGACCAATTGAACCGCATGAAGCCCTGGGCGGTGACTGTCGTGTTCAGCCTGCCGCCCGTCGATGTGGGCGATCTGCTCGGGAGCCTGATGGTGCTCGACTTTCAGCTGCAGCTGCGGGCGGCGAGCCAGGGCCGGTCGGTTTACAGCCTCGAGACCGCCGGCGAGCAGCTCTCGATATTCGATGGCATGCCGGAGGCGGATCAGATCGCCTTCCTGGACGCCGCGATGGTCATGAATCCCGAGATCGAGGCGTTCACGGAAGAGCTCTTGCAAAAATATATCCGGCGCGATCTCAAGGCCATTTTCGACATGATGCTGGAGCAGTCGGCGGCGACGGATGAGCGTCTGCTCGAGGCCTTCCTCGATCGCGTGCTCTATGTGCGGAACGAACGCATGGTGACGCGGATGCAGGCTCAGCTGACGCGAGGCAACGCCTTCGTGGCGGTCGGAGCCCTTCATCTGCCCGGCGAGCAAGGCGTCCTCCACCTGCTCGAGCAAGAAGGCTATCGCGTCCTCCGGGTCTACTGATTCTCCGATCGCTGCTGGACGAGGCGCTCGGCGCATCGTCGGCGCCCCACGCCGCTTGGCGCTCCCGGTCCGGGGTCTCTCGCCGATCTTGTGGCGAGTTAGGAAAGCCTTGCGGCGAGCCTTTCGGCCTCGGCGATGACGGCTTCCTGATGGCCATAGAGCTCATGGCCGCCCATCTCCTCGATGAAGGCGAGATAGGGGTCGGTGACGCCGGTATTGCTGGCCGAGAGCTCTTCCATGACGGCCAGGCCGCAGAACGGCACATAGGCCGTCGAGTAGCCGCCTTCATGGGCGAGCACGAGCCGGCCGGCGCAGCATTCGGCGGCGACGTCCATCAGGATCCGGGCCATCCGGCGGTAGCTCCCGCTGCTGACCATCATGCGGCCCAACGGGTCATAGACCCTGGCGTCGAAGCCGGAGGGCACGACGATGAGCTCCGGCTTGAAGGTGCGCAACGCCGGGGCGATGACCCGCTCGAAGGCGGCGCCATAGGCCTCGCGCCCTGAGCCCGGGGGGAGGGGAAGGTTGATGTTGTAGCCCGCGCCCGGGCCTTCGCCGGTTTCATCGAGGGCGCCCGAATGCGCGGGATAGCAATCGTCCTGATGGATCGAAATGGTGAGCACGCGCGGATCCGCGTAAAACGCCTTCTGCGTTCCGTTGCCGTGGTGAACATCCCAGTCGACGGTCGCGACGCGTTCGAGGCCGCGCACCTCCATGGCGTGCATGACGGCGATCGCGACGTTTCCAAAAATGCAGAAGCCACGGCCCCGGTCGGGCTCGGCGTGATGGCCGGGCGGGCGGACGAGGGCGTAAGCGTTATCGACCGTCCCATCGAGCACGGCGTCGAGAGCGTTCATCACGCCGCCCGCCGCGAGCAAGGCGATTTCGTAGCTTCCGGGCCCGAAGGGCGTCGTCTCCCCGGCATCACCGCCATTGTCCGCGCTCAAGCTCTTGATCCGTTCGATATAGTCCCGGGTGTGAAACCGTAACAGCTCTTCTTCCGTGGCCATTCGCGGGGCAATCGTGACCAGGCGCTCGAGCAAGCCGCTGACCTCGAGGAGATTGCGAAAACGCCGTTTGGTCTCAGGGCTCTCGGCATGGGCATCGGGCTGAACCATTCGGCCCGCAGGCAGCCAGAGGCCGGCGCTCCGGGTATCGTGCCAAAGATATCTTTCGTGGTGAACGAAGCCTGTCGCCATCGATCCGGATTTTCGCCGTTCTAAATCGCGATCTCACGGCGGGCCAGGGCCCGCTGCCACTTGGTTTCCGCATTGGCGCCGAAGACAAACTCTTCATCGGCGGGGATGACGAACCACACATTGTCGGCGAGTTCGCCCTCGAGCTGGTCTGGAGCCCACCCAGCATAGCCGAAGACGAAAAGGCTTTGGCTGGGGCCTTCATCCCCTGAGATTGCCCTTAAGATTTCCGTGCTCGCCGTCATGGCGAAGCGCTGGTCCACGATCACCGTGCTGGTATCTTCGTAGTCTGTCGAATGGAGGACGAAGCCGGAATCGAGCTCGACCGGTCCGCCATAATGCACGCGGATCTCGCCGCTCACCCCCTTGGCGTCCGCGCCGGTCTCTTCGAGAAGCTCGGCTATCGGGCTGGTGCCGATCGGGCGGTTGACGACGAGCCCGAAGGCGCCTTCCCGATCGTGGTGGACGATGAAGATGATCGTCTGAGCGAAGGCTGGCCCGTGCAGGCTGGGCATCGCCACGAGAAGGCGCCCCGTGAGGTCGTAAGGGGCCGCCGCTGGATCGGTGGCCGTCGCTGGGTCGGTCGCCGTCAGCGCGCCGAACGAATGCGGCGAAGGAATCGCAAGGACAAGGAACAGGACGGTGATGGGAGCGAACAAGCTCCGAGCTAGCCCTCTGGCCAATGTCCGAAATCCTCCCATGGGCTGAACTCCCGATGCTCCGGGAATCCGGCATTTTTCATTGCTGCGGTTTCGAAGCGCAACGGTCATCTCCCATTTTCGAGCCCCGCGCCCCGCTCGGCGGCCCGTCGGCCGTTAGCGGATGTTTATTTCCTCACCGGGCTCGAGTGTCCGGTTTCCGGTTCCGCCGCGCAGCGTGACGATCGCGAGAAGGCCGTCCGGCGAATGCGATTCGTGGCGCGATCCGGGTTTCAACGAGACGAAGTCGCCGGTCTTGTATTCCGTGCCGTCGCTGTCGATGATGTTGCCCTCGAGGATCAGGAACTCCTCGTAACCGGTGTGCTCGTGGGCAATCGACTTGGCGCCCGGTTCGAAGCGGATCAGAAAGCTGCCCTGCCCTTTGTCAACGTCGTAACTGATGTTGACCCAGGTGAGTTCCGTCTGCTCCCTCCCTTGAAGCCCGTAGGGCTTGAAGTTGGCTTCGTGGACGTTGACGATCGTGCGCAGCTTCTCGACCGATTCCGTCATTTTATCCCTCCAGAGAATCACCGAGTGCGTGCCGGCGATGATTATTCCGCGGCCGTGCTTTGATCGACCTGGGCCGGCAGGACGTTTGATCTCGACCAATCACTATCACCACTTCTCCGTCCGGAAAAGCGTGATCGGAGCGAGGGGCGGGCTCTGGCGGTGAGGAAGGCTGGGAAGGCTACGGGCGGGGGTGGGCGAAGCCGTGTGGAACTCTAGATTATACTTAAAACGATTTATCTGCAGCGTCTTATCAGACGCATTTATACCAACTTAAGAAGAGATCGGCTCCCGTCGCCCCGTAGCTCTCGGTGGTCAGGACCATCGCGGTGCGGTTCATTCTTGCGCAATGGGAGAGGGCGAGCGCCCGCGCCTTGGGGATGTCACTCGCGAATGCCTGGGAGTGCACGACCGAGACAAATTCACCATTTTTTTCAAGAACATAGGGCTCGAAAGAACTCGCGGCTCCACATGCCACGACCAAGCATCCCAGCAGCACAATGAGAATCCACGGACGCGGCCAGCGTCTCCCGGCATTCACAGCGGCTTATCCCCCCGTTATTCTTATTGCCCCCAAAAGAGGGTGACAATATAGGGATTTAGAGGCGGTCTGTCTACATCGACTCGAAGTTTAGCGCACAACTGTTAAAAGTCGCTGAATCATGCGGGTTCTGGGGGGTGTTCCGCTCTAAGCCGTCCGGCGACGCTGCCGGCGGCGCTCGAAAATCAGTCGCCTTCGAGCTCCCGCAGGATCTCTTGAAGCGTGGCGAGGGCGTTTCCAAATCCGGCCAGCGAGAAGACCAACCGCTCTTCGAGCTCCTCGTCCTCTCCGTGGGCGAATTCGACATGCATCGCTTCGCCCGCCTCCATCGCCTCGATGATTGGCGGGGAGAGGCCGCCCCCGAACATCACGCCCTGATCCGTGCCGACGCTTTCGAGCACCTCGAGGATCTTGTTCATATCGATATCCGAGGGATCGTTTTCGCCGCTCAAGGCCATGGCGACGATGAGCGAGAGGAAGGCCGAGTGTTTTTCGAACGAGACGCCATCTCCTCCCTCCTGCAGGAACACAGACAAGTTCAGGAGCTCGTTGATGTCGGTTTCGACATGAAACACATCGCCGTCATCGACCCGAAGCGAGACATCCTTGGATGAGACAAACCGAGATCCTTGAATGATGAAAAAGAAGATCGGTTTCTCCCAATCGTAGTTCGTATAGGCGACGCCGAGATAGCCGGCCCCGCTGTCGAAAAGCTCTTGATTCGCGACGCCGCAGGAGAAGAGATCCACCTCTTCCCGTCGGTCGCATTTTACGATCCAGTCGTCGTGCCTTTGCGCAACAGGCGAGTCCTCGCTCCAGGCGATCCGCGCATCGCCGACGAGCAGGAGGAGAAAGACAACCGCGAGGGTTGCAAACGGGCGGAGAGGTACGAGCACAGCGCCGTTATCAGAGCACGGGGCCCCGGCAGGACGCAACCGGAGGATCGGTCGATGCCATGCGCGCGTCCGGCGAAACGGGGAAATATCTCGGGGGAAAAGATCATTGACGCGAACGGGCGCGTGCCCAACCTTCAGGGTTGGGCGCCGGCCCATGCCGGAATCGCCGAGGGCATTCAGCCGGTATGACATGACCCGCTTCGACCCCAAGCCCGTGCTTCTGGAGAGTCCCCGCATCCGACTCGAGCCGTTCGAGGCCGAGCACCGTGAACCGCTCGCGGCGGCGGCGCGCGACTCACGAATCTGGAGCTCCATGACGATCGATCTCACGGAGGCTCGAGCTTTCGATTCGTGGTGGCATGACTCGCTCGAACGGCTCGAGGCCGCCATTCCGTTTGCGATCCGGGTGGCGAAGGATAGACGCGTCATTGGCGCCGTGCGCTACATGAATATCGCTCGCCGGCATCGACGACTCGAGATCGGGCAGATCTGGTTTCCGCCCGCCTTTTGGGGTCAAGCGGTCAATTTGGAGCTGAACGCCCTGCTCCTCGAACACGCCTTCGAGGCGCTCGACGCGGTGCGCGTCGAATATCGCTGCGATGCCGAGAACGCCCGTTCCCACGCCGCTATTCTCAAGCTCGGTGCGGTGGAGGAGGGGCGTCTGCGTCGTCACATGATCGTGTTGAAAGGACGCGTGCGCGACAGCCTGCAATTCAGTATCGTGGACAGCGAGTGGCTCGTGGTGAAGGCGCGGTTGACGGCGCGCTTGGTGGAAGCCCTTTCGCCCCTCGATGGCGAGCGGCGCAAACCAGCCTGAGGCGCTTTTACCTCATGTCATGGGCATCCCATTCATGGGCATCCCACTCATGGGCATCCCATGTTGCCGACGAGGAAGGAAGCCACGCCCAAGCATGACAAGTCGGATGATGAATGGTGTTCGGAGCTCACGCCGGAGCAATATTACGTCTGCCGGGAGAAGGGGACCGAGCGGCCCTTCACGGGTGAATATTGGAATTCCAAGACACCCGGGATCTACCGCTGCATCTGCTGCGGTGAGCCGCTGTTCAGCTCGACGACCAAGTTTGATTCAGGCAGTGGCTGGCCCGCTTCTTCGAGTCCCTGGCGGAGGGGTCCGTCGAGACCGCGGCCCGACACGAGCCGCGGCATGGAGCGCACAGAAGTGACCTGCCGCAACTGTGGGGCCCATCTCGGTCATGTCTTCGAGGACGGCCTGGCGCCCACGGGGCTTCGCTATTGTATGAACTCCACCGCGTTGAAGCTCGAGGCAAAAGACGGGGGCGATTAGTTCGCTGGCGGGGTGCACCGATCCGGTGGCTTGAGGCTCTGGCTCGCTGTTCAAGCCGTTCGCGGGCCGCTCGTTTACAGCTTGCGCGCCAGGAGCTTGATTCCGGGCTTCGTCAATCGATAGTGCCGCACGATGCAGAAGCCGTGATTCTCGAGCAGGCGCTGGATCGTGGCTGGGCTGAAATAAAGACAGTGCGCCGGCGGCGCGAAGCCATCCCACTCGAGCAAGTTCTCGGGCCGACGAGGGTGATTGATATCCATCGTCGTGAGGTAGAGCAGTCCGCCCGGCTTGAGCACAGAGCGTACCGCCACCATGAATGGATTCACATGGGGAATGTGCTCGATCACGTCGCTGCAATGAAGGACGTCAAACGCCGGAAATTCCATCGCGTCGGATGCGGCGAACTCTTCGATCGTACCGTCGGAGTAAGTCCCGCCGGGATAGTGCTTGCGGGCAAAAGCCACCGAATGGCTATCGAGCTCGACACCGTGCGCCTTAAAACCCCAGCGCCGCGCCGCCTCGACCATGTATCCCGCGCTCGAGCCGACATCGAGAAAGCGCCGGCCGCTGACCCGAAACCCGAACCGTCCCGCGAGCAGCCCTGCGCGTTTCCAGCATCGCCATAGCTTCTTTTTCCTCTTCGCCTTGGCAAAATAGCTGGTGGTGGCGCCATCATAGGGATCGGCGTACATCTTGGCGATGAGCGATGGGCTCGGCAACGGATCCAAAAATATGAACCCGCAGCCCACGCAGCGCACGAGTTCCATGCCGTTGTGTGAATAATAAGGCTCGCTCTCGGTGGCGCTGCAAATCTGGCACGGCTCTCCCGGCGCGACAAAATCCGATGCCGAGAGGGGCTCTCCCCGCATGTCCCTTATTTCGCGTCCGACGCTTTTGCTCGATCCTCGCGCCACCGATCCTATCCTCAACCTTGGCCTTAAACCTTTTTACACCGACCCGGTCACATCGATCCAGAGCGGGGCGGCCTTCTGGAGATCATAGGCCGCGCTCTTCGGGCCAAGATTTCGATGAAACCGAAGGGGCTGGCGCCGAGCCGGACAACCGGGGAGAATAAGCATAGCCGGTGCCGATGGCCGATCAACCGCAGGAGAGGGTGATGCTGGTCAAGGAGATCATGACCCCCAGGGTCGTCCTGGTGGACCCGCAGACGAGCGTCAAGGACGTCGCCCTGAAGATGCAGGATATGGACATCGGCTGTGTTCCCGTGGGAGAGAGCGGCCGGCTGGTCGGCATGATCACGGATCGCGACATCGCCTGCCGCTGCGCCGCCCATGACCGCGACCCGGAGACGACCAAGGTGGGCGAGGTGATGTCGCGGCGGCTCGCCTGGTGCCATGACGACCAGGAGGTCGGCGAGGCCGCCCGTCTGATGGGCGAGCGTCACGTCCGCCGCTTGCCGGTTCTCGACCGCGAGGAACGGCTGGTCGGCATATTGAGCCTCGACGACCTCGTGCTCAAAGCCCCAAGCGAGTTCTCCGCCGAGGTCCTGGAGGCGGTTTCCAAGAGCCACTGGCGGGGCTTGAGCGCGCGTTAGGAAAGCGCCGCACAGGGCGCGCGGCCTCTCGGGCGCCGGCCCGAGACGGCTGGAGCGCCGGCAGGGGCGTCCGTCTTTGTTCGTCTCCCGAATCCGATAGGCCAGGTCGCCTGCGGTCAAATGGCAGGCGAGTCCGCGCCGGGGCGAAGTGCCGGTCGGTCACGGGCGCGCCGACCCAGGACGCCTTCGGCCAGTTGGAGGTGCTGTCCGGGAAATCTCGGGTACGATCCACGGCGGCAACCCGCGGCGCGAGGTATTGTGTGTGAAAAGGAGCAGACATTTGGTGAAACTCGGAACCGGGAACTCGGAATACCTGGATACGCTTCTGCAGTACTTTGAAGAAGAAATCATGGGGGAAGCATACTTCTACGGGCTCATCGAACATTTCGACAAGCCCCATGAACGTGAGAAGCTCACCCTGTTGGCTAAGGTTGAGCGCTGCGCCGCCGAGGCCGTGCGGCCGCTTTTGGAAAAGCACGGCCTGGTGCCGCGGACGGATGCGGAACTCAAACCTCTTGGCGAGGTTTCGGCCGAACGGCATCGTCATTTCGATTGGGAAGAGCTGATGACCGATATGTCTGTCCGGTATCCCGGCTACGTCGATCAATTCGAGGCGCTGGAAAGAATGGCCCCCGACGAAGATCTACAAGCCCTGAAGATTCTGACCGATCACGAAGTCATGGCGATCGAGTTTGCCAACAAGGAACGCGCCGGCGACCCGGACAGCGTGGCGTCAATTCGGCGATACTTGGCGCTTGCCGAGTCGTGAGGGTGTATTTGCGCTAAGATCGCAAGTTCCGGCATCGGAAATTTTGGAAACATCCCTCGAACTATGAGCGTCCATGAAAGAGCGAACCGCGATACATTTGATCGGCCTTTTCATGCTTGGCGCAGGAGCGTTGATCGTCTTTAATCGTTATTCGGCGCATCCGACCAGCCGGTAACCGGCGGACACGGACCGATCAAGCACTTTGGGCCTGGCATTACCGCCTCTGGCTGCGCTGCCTTGATACGGTGGTAAGCGTTAAGCCGGAGGCCGTAATCCACCGCAAGGGCTTTCGAGCGTTCTGGATCAATTAAATGGAAGGGGCAGGGTTATCGCCTGGGCCCCTTCTTAAACTCCGAGCCTGACATTCGGCCTGGATCGTGTTTCCGGGATGAAATCTGTCGCGCACGCGTCGGCAGAAGTCTGATCGTATTCCTGGAACCCCAAAAAATTTGAATTTCCATCTTCCCGCGCTCTAGTGGCCGCGTGGGCCGGTCGGCGGAATCC
>JAPUJA010000202.1 GCA_027296525.1 Pseudomonadota bacterium
GCAGAGGCATCCTCTGAATCCTCGTTGTCGACCACGTTGATGCCCATCTCGGAGAGCATCGACATGACGTCCTCAATCTGTTCCGAGGACATCTGATCCTGAGGCAGCGCGGCGTTTAGCTCGTCATAGGTGACGTAGCCAAGCTCCTTGGCCTTGCCCAACATCTTCTTGACGGCCGCCACCGACATATCGAGCAGCGGGCCGTCGGTCGGCTCATCGACCGTCGCCCTCGCTGCGGTGGCTCTCGAAGTCTTTGTCGCCATTCAGTTAAAGCTCCTGGGCCGGTTCGCTCCGACCGACTCCGCGAAGAACCGGGTGCCTCGACGGACCCGGCCCGGTTCAGCCCTCAAGCGCGTGCCGAGCGGCGCGGAGGCGCAAAAAAGCGCAAAAGCGCTCACGCGCGCCTCGCGTCGGGCACGAACCAAGATGAGCGGGCTTCCTCTAATTCCAAATGAGTTTAAGGGGTTAACCGCCGACAGACGCAAAATGTTATCAGAAAAGTGGGGTCTTTCCGCCGAGCTATCAAGGGGCTCCAAGATGGCTAATTTTCCATTAACGCCGGCGCCCGACACTTTCACTCCCGGTTCAGCCCCGCTCGCGGCCGGAGGCGAGCCCATAGTCCGGAATTTCGGCCTCGAGGCCCGGCGCCCGCTGAACTGCCCGGATCGCCTCGACCAGCCGGTCGGAGTTCGCCTCGCTGGGGTCCGCGGCGAAAGCCTCCTCGGCCGCGCGCTTCGTGCTCTCGAACCCGACGAGCCGGTAATGCAGATCGAAAATATGCCGAAGCTGGGTCCGGGCATCATCGAGGCTCGCCTCTTCCTCGCGCGCGGCCCAATCGAGATAGCGAGCATCGCCGCCGACGAGCGGGTCGAGCCCCTCCGTCTCGCTCCGCTCGGCCAAGTGACGTTGGAACGCCCTCGCCGATTCCCACGGCTCGCCCGCCGCCGCGAGCATGGCGTCTCGAAGCGCGGCGCGGCGCGGGTTCGCGATCTCGAATCTTGAGAACTCCTCGGAGAATTCATCGAGCAGCATCGGAAAGTTGAGAAACGTCTGCAGGATCGTGCGCTCGCGGTCGGTTGCGGCCTCGCCATGGACACGGCGCAGGAAGTCCTCGGAAGAGAGCCCTCGCGCGGCCGGCGAGCGGGCGCGCCCCGTGCCCCGGCCGCTCCGCCCCTGTTCCCACATGCGCTTACGCGCTTCGTCGCGGTACTGGTACCGGATGTCCTTATTGGGAATCCGTTCGGTCAAGGATGTCATCCGGGCGAGAGCCGCCGCCCGGCGCTCGGGCGTCTCGAGACCGGTTTCGCGCGCGACCCACTGCCAAAGCACATCGGCGAGCGGGCGGGCGCGTGCCAGGATCGCGCGCATGCTCTCGGCGCCCCGTTGCGCAATCAGGCTGTCGGGGTCCTCGTCCTCGGGCAGGAAGGCAAAGCGAAGCGATTTGCCCGGGCGCAGCCGAGGCAACGCCCGTTCCGCCGCCCGGTAGGCCGCGGCCATCCCGGCCCGATCGCCGTCGAAACAGACCACCGGCTCCGGCGCGAGGCGCCAGAGCTCCTCGATCTGATGTTCGGTGAGCGCGGTGCCCAAGGGCGCGACGGCGTTCTGGATGCCGACCCGGTGGAACGCGATCACGTCCATGTAGCCTTCCACCACCACCACGGTTTGCTTGCGCCGGGCCGTCGGCGCGGCGAGTGAATAGCCGTAGAGCAACGCTCCCTTGTGGAAGAACGGGGTTTCCGGCGAATTCAGATATTTCGGACCGTTCGGCCCGAGCGCCCGCCCGCCGAACGCGACGACGCGGCCCTGGCGGTCCATGATCGGAAAGATCACGCGGCCGCGAAAGCGGTCATAGCTCGATGAGCCGTCCTCCGGGGTGACCACGAGCCCCGAACCCACCATCATCTCTTCGGAGATGCCCTCCTCGGCAAGCGCCTGTTTGAGCGCGCGCCGTTCGTCGGGCGCAAAACCGAGACGAAACACGGCGATCGTCGCCTCGTCGACGCCCCGACGGGCGAGATAGTCCCGCGCCGAAGCCCCCCCCGGAGCGCCGAGCGTCCTCTCGAAGCGGGCGGCGGCAGCCTCCAAGACCGCGTAGAGGGAGCGTTGTTCCTCGGCCCGCTCATGATCGCGCGGGCCTCGCGCCGGCATCGGAAGGCCCGCCTCTTGGGCCAAGCGCTCGACCGCCTCGAGAAAACCAAGGCTCTCCGCACGCATCACGAAACCGATCACGTCGCCGTGGGCCCCGCAGCCGAAGCAATGAAAGAAACCCTTGTCCTCGACGACCGTGAACGACGGCGTCTTCTCGTTGTGGAACGGGCAGAGCCCGACGAATTCGCGCCCGCGGCGCACGAGCCGCACGCGCCGCCCAACGACCTCGGCAAGCGGAACCCGAGCACGCAAATCGTCGAGAAACTGAGGCGGGAACGCCATCGGCGCCGGTTTGTCCTTTCGAGCCGGTGCGCTCGCAAACGGTATCCGCGTATGTTAAGCGAAAAATCCGCGCGAGGTAAGGGCCGCGCTTCAGCCCAGGAGTTCTTTGACGCGCTGACTGGCCTTGGCGAAGTCCATCTGGCCGGCATAGTCGGCCTTGAGCCGCGACATGATCTTGCCCATGTCCTTCAGGCTCGAAGCGCCGATCTCGGCGACCACCCGCTCGATCGTCGACGTCAATTCCTCGCCCTCGAGCTGGCGGGGCAGGAATCTCTGGATCACGACGATCTCCTCGGCCTCCTGGGTGGCGAGGTCGTCCCGGCCTCCCCGCTCGTAGAGCTCGATGCTCTCATGGCGCTGACGAATCATCGTCTGCAGCATCTGAAGGATCTCGTCATGGGAAAGTCCCTCCGGCTTGCCTTTGCCGCGCGCGGCGATATCGCGATCCTTGAGCGCCGCGAGGATGAGCCGCAGGGTCGAAACCGAGCGCGTGTCACGCGCCTTCATGGCCTGCTTGAGGGCGTCATCGAGGTCTTTTCGGAGCATGGAAGGTGCCTGTGGGCGATGACCGGCGGCGGCACTATAACGAAGGATCATGCGAGCGCCAACGCGCTTGCTTAAATTGTTGGCTTGAAAACACCACGTTTCTCCTTCGAGTTCGACCCGGGGAGCCAATTCAAGCAAGGGGTTAGGCCACGTCTGTCTAGCCCCTTGTCGGTCATAGGTGCGGCTAAGGTGCAGAAAGCCCGCCCGCGGCCCTGGGGCGCGCCTGGTGTGCCTCTTGCCGCTGGGCGGGTGGGGTCGTAGCCGGGACAGGCAAAATCGCGCTGTGCGGCGCTCCTGGGGGGTTATTCGAGTCAGGGGGTGCGGGCGTCGCAAAGAAGAGCCCCACGCGAGGCGGGGCTGAAAGGTGCTGCCTAAAGAAAGGGCGAGCCCGAAGGCCCGCCCGCAAGTGAGAGAACTCCCTGTTAACAACCTAGGAAGGCAAGCCCTAGTCCCCGGCGGCACTAACGGGAAGGGTAGGAAACGGCACCGCTGAGGGGTCGTGCCAAGACTCGCCTTCCAACCTAATTATCGACAAGCTCTCGGGTGCCGTCAAGGGGTGGTGGTGCGGGCTTTAACTCTTCTTCTTGTGGCCTTTCCACCGCGCCTGGGCCGCCTTGCGACCAGCCTCCGAACGTCGGCGGGCTAGCATTTCCGGCTCGAACGAATAGAAAAAGCCCCCCGCGAGGCGGGGCCGAGCAATAGCGTTGATCGCTGATCTTCTGGCTATGGTGACACAATCTTGAGATCAGGAGGCATTCCCCCAAACTCTTTCTCGTATTCCGAGATTAGCTCTTGGAGAAAGCCCTCCGTGTTGGTTCCGTCGTCATTTGGATTATCAAATCCGTAGCGCCCAATCAGAGAAGACCTTCGTTCTATCAGTTCCAGATGGCGGTCCTGCTCAAAGGCAGTTTCTTCAAAGCGCCGAAGCCGTATTAACAATGGATGGTTGTGATCAATACGCTCCATGCTTTCGGACAGTTCGGCCAAGGCTCCTGAACACCGACTGTTCCGATCATCCTCCGGAAATTCCTCGGCCTTGCAAGCTCGCCAATGCGCGCTTTCCTCAATGTCGAATGTCAAGATTTCTTTGAACTCCTCCATTTTCATTGCGCGCCCCCTTCCTCACAATCATCCATTCAAAACCACTTGCTCGTCATGTTCGCCTCCATCGGAGAAAAAAGAAACCCTGCCGAGGCGGGGCCGAGTGGCCGTTTCAGGGCGCGTTAGCTCCTCGCCATGCGCTCGACCACGGCAAGGACGGATTGAAGGGCCGGAACGTCACGATCCGATCGGCCGGCTGCTAGGCCCACGGCAGGATCGAGCACGCGCCGGAGCTGCGCCGGCGTTGTCTGAGTCGCTCCCCTGCGGGATCGCCGCTTGGCACGAAAGTATCAAATCGCCAGCCCCCGGGCTCTGCACGACAGCCTGCCGGGCTGTGGGTTGATGAAGTGGGAGGCGGGATTTCTTCGTCCACTCACCTTGCGGCCCGACGCGGAACGCCAGATCGCCCATGCACAACACGGCGACCTCACACGCCATTTTTGGTAAGCTTGGGTCGCTGCCAGCGGCCGATAGCGAGTGTCATGCGCCCCTTCCGTGTCGCCGTCGCCTTCATTGTCGGATTGCTCACGCCAGCCCGGAGGACCTGTAGGGCGCAAAAACCTGATGCTGGTATCTGATCTCAGAGAAGCACCGCAGATTTGATTTTTGCGCCCTACAGGTACGGGAATCGGTTACTTTCCGTACACGTAGATCAACGAGTGATTAAACGCATAACGCCTACGACTACGACGACCGGGTCATCGCGATGATGGCGCATGGCATCGGCCACGACCGGAGCGCGCAGATCGTCAAGGACCGCTGTACCTGGATGGAGACCGAGTCGTAGGTCTCGTGCCCATCGCCCCTCGGCTCAGAGCTTCCGTATCTTCGCCGAGAACGCGGGGTCGTCGAGGCCGAAGCCGGCGGGCTCGATTCGCGCGC
>JAPUJA010000203.1 GCA_027296525.1 Pseudomonadota bacterium
CATGCGCCAGGACCCGCCTTTCGACATGAGCTACATCACGGCGACCCATCTGCTCGAGCAGATCCATCCCAGCACCCTCGTCGTGAACGATCCGGCCGCGGTGCGCAACGCGCCCGAGAAGCTCTTCGTCACGCATTTTCCCGAGATCATGCCGCCGACGCTCGTTACCAGCGACAAGGAGTCGATCCTGGCCTTCCGCGCGCGCCATGGCGACATCATGATCAAACCGCTCTTCGGCAACGGGGGCGCGGGCGTCTTTCAAGTGACGCCCCAGGACGAGAACCAGAACGCGCGGCTCCAGATGTTCACGACCTTTTACCGCGAACCCGTCGTGGTCCAGCGCTACATCCCCGAGGTGCGCGAGGGCGACAAGCGGATCATCCTGATCGAGGGCAAGCCGGTGGGCGCGCTCAACCGCGTGCCGCCGCCCGGCGAGGCGCGCGCCAACATGCATGTGGGGGCAAAACCTGAGAAGGCGACGCTGACCGTGCGCGAGCGCGAAATCTGCGCGGCCATCGGCCCGACGCTCGAGCGAAGGGGCTTGATCTTCGTCGGAATCGACGTGATCGCAGGCTTCGTGACCGAGATCAACGTGACCTCGCCCACCGGGATCCAGGAGATCAATCGCTTCGACGGCGTCTCTCTCGAATCCGACATCTGGGACGCGATCGAGGCCAAACGCCACCCGGTGGCCGGCTGACCCGGGGACCGGGCACCCATCGGGTGGGGCACCCATCGGGTGGGGCACCCATCGGGTGGGGCACCCATCGGGTGGGGCGCCCACCGGGTGGGGCGCCCACCGCGGGTGAGGCTCGGCCCGATCACGTTTTCGTGAAGACGGTCGGGATGCGCGTCCGATCAAGCAAATTCCCTTGGGCCCGCAGGCGCGCTATAATCAAGCAACCAAGAACCTTTCAAAAAAACAACTCTATCCAAGGGGAGATTTCAGCAAATGGCACTGCAACTAGGGGACGACGCGCCCGATTTCACCGTCGATTCGACCGAGGGCGAGATCAGCTTCCACGACTGGGCGGGGGACAGCTGGGTCTGCCTGTTCTCGCACCCGAAGGATTTCACGCCCGTCTGCACGACCGAACTCGGGCGGGTGGCCACACTCAAGGAGGCGTTCGCCAAGCGCGGCTGCAAGATCCTCGCGGTCAGCGTCGACAGCGTCGCCGACCACAAGAAATGGTCCGAGGACATCGCGGAGATCACGGGCCACGCGCCGAACTATCCGATCCTCGCCGATCCGGACCGCAAGGTCGCCGGCCTCTACGGCATGATCCACCCCAACGCGCTCGATACCATGACCGTGCGCACCGTCTTCTGGATCTCGCCGAACAAGAAGATCCGGGCGATGCTGACCTATCCGGCCCCGACGGGGCGGAACTTCGACGAGATCCTGAGGGTGCTCGACGCGCTCCAGCTGACCGACCAATACAGCGTGGCGACGCCGGTGGATTGGCGTGACGGCCAGGACGTGATCATCGTGCCCTCACTCACCGACCCTGAGGAGATGAAGAAGAAGTTCCCCAAGGGCTGGAAGGAGGAGCGGCCCTATTACCGGACCACGCCCCAGCCCAACCTGTAGGCGGGCATTGCCTTAAGCATTTGGCGGCCGGTGCGACCGACGTACCGGCCGTTTCTTTGGCCGCGCACGCGGTCCATAGATTTGGCCGCGTTGCGGTCCATGGACAAGAAGCGCGGGCGTCCTGGCCTCCTCCCCGGGGCGCCCTGGAATCGCGTCAAGGCCCTGAAACCCGACCGAGCACGTTCTTGACCGCTCATATCAACAGCTTTGCATTTCGAGGCATCGACGTCCTCGATGTCGACGTGCAGGTGCAGATCGCCGCCGGGATCCCCGCCTTCACCGTGGTCGGCCTGCCGGACAAGGCGGTGGGCGAATCCCGTGAGCGGGTGCGCGCGGCGCTCGGCTCGCTCGGCCTCTCGCTTCCGCCCAAGCGCATCACAGTCAACCTCGCGCCCGCCGACATGACCAAGGAGGGCAGCCATTTCGACCTGCCGATCGCGCTCGGCCTGTTGGGCGCGATGGAGGTCTTGAGCGAGGACCAGGTGGCGGGCTTCGCGGCGCTCGGCGAGCTCGCGCTCGACGGCGCGCTCATACCCGTCGCGGGCGTGCTGCCCGCCGCGCTCGGTGCGGCCGGAAACCATCTCGGCCTGATCTGCCCGGCGGCCAACGGGGGCGAGGCGGCCTTGGGCGGCGAGCTCGAGGTGCTCGCGCCCGAGAGCCTGCTGTCCCTCATCAACCACCTCAAGGGAACCCAGCTGCTCTCGCCCCCGGAGCCGGCGATCGCGGAAGACGCCGGCGGCTATCCGGACCTCGCCGACATCAAGGGCCAGGAGACCGCGAAACGCGCCCTCGAGGTGGCGGCCGCGGGCGGGCATAACCTCCTGATGATCGGCCCGCCGGGCGCCGGCAAATCGATGCTCGCCTCGCGCCTTCCGGGCATCCTGCCGCCCTTGGGCGCGGCCGAGGCGCTCGAGGTCAGCATGATCCAGAGCATCGCCGGGATACTCGAGCAGGGCCGGCTCACGCGCCGGCGCCCCTTTCGCGATCCCCACCACTCGGCCTCGATGGCGGCCATGGTGGGGGGTGGCATCGGGGCCAAGCCCGGCGAGATCACGCTCGCCCATAACGGCGTGCTGTTCCTCGACGAGCTGCCGGAGTTCGCCCGCGCGGCGCTCGATTCGCTCCGCCAGCCGCTCGAGACCGGCAAGGTCGTGGTGGCGCGCGCCAACGCCCATATCACCTACCCGGCGCGGGTCGAGCTCATCGCCGCGATGAACCCCTGCCGCTGCGGCTATCTGGCCGATCCGGCCCAGGCCTGCAACCGGGCGCCGCGCTGCGCGATCGACTATCAGGCGAAGATCTCAGGGCCGCTGTTCGATCGCATCGACCTCCATGTCGAGGTGCCCGCCGTGAGCGCGGCCGATTTGACCCTGCCCCCGCCGGCCGAGGGCTCGGCCGAGATCGGCGCCCGGGTCGCGAAGGCGCGCGCGGTCCAGGGGGCGCGTTACAATGAGCATGACGCCAACATCCGCGCCAACGCGCAAGCCGAGGGCAAGCTCCTGGAAAAGGTCGCCGCGCCCGACGAGGCGGGCCGGGCGTTGCTCGGCCAGGCCGTCGATCGCATGAAGCTGACCGCGCGCGGCTATCACCGGGTGCTCCGGGTCGCGCGCACGCTCGCGGACTTGGACGAGGCCGACGGGGTCCGGCGCATCCACATCGCCGAGGCGCTTTCCTACCGGCGCATCCAACCGCCTCGTTGAGAGGCGCCGCCGAACCTCACGAGACATCTTAGCCATGCTCGCGCGCATCCCCGGCCCGGCGTATTTGTGGATCGCAATCCTTATCTTCGCGGCGTCCAATTCCGTCGTCCAGCTCCTGAACGACCTCGGCGCCCAGCACGCGATCGAGGGGCGCAACGCGATCTCGTTTTGCAACCTCCTGTTCGCGGGCAACGCCTGCGCCGTCGTCACGCTCTTCGCCATCTACCGCAAGGAGTGGACGCTCCAAAACTTACGGCTTCTCTCCCGGGGCGATTGGGCGAGCCTCGTGGCCCTGGCCGTGCTCACCACCGCGCTCGCGCCGGCGTTCTTCTTCATCGCGCTCGAAAACACGTCGGTGACGAACGTCGTTCTCATCGCCCAGATCGAGCCGCCTCTCGGGCTCGCGCTCGCCTGGCTCGTGTTCCGCGAGCGGATCGGCATGTGGGCCATCGCCGGCGCGGCTCTCTGCCTCGTGGGCGTGGGCTTGGCCGTCGTTTTGCAGCCCTCGAGGGGCGAATTCACGATTGGCAAGGGCGAGCTCTTCGCCGCGGCGGCCGCCGGGATCTTCGCGGTTTCCACGATCATCGCCAGGCCGCGGTTCAAGCGCATCCCACTCGGCATCTTCATGGTGTTCCGCAACGCGCTGGGCACGGTGGTGTTCTTTTTCGCCGCGCTTTACTTGTACGGCGCCGAACACTTCATGGACCTCACCTCGCCCTTTCTGTGGCAGTGGATGCTGGTCTATGGCGGCGTCATCATCGTCGCAGGGCAGCTCACCTGGTTCGCCGGCCTTAAGGCCGCGCGCTCGATCGACGTGACGCTCGCGACTTCCGCCACCCCCGTCGCCGGCGTCCTGGCGGCGTTGCTGATCCTCGGCGAGCGGCCGATGAGCGCGCACTATATCGGCGGCGGGGTGCTCGTTCTCGGCATCCTGGTGGGCCTCCTCGGGGCCCGCGCCAAGGCTCCCAAGGCGAGGGCCGAGCCTTCCGAGAGGTGCGCATCAGCGCTCGCGGCCGAGGGCCGGACGGGATTCAAGGGCATCTAGAGCGGCTCAAGTTTGATCGGAGCCGCTCCAGGCCGCAAACGCGGCCCGGCGTTTATGCGCCGCGCCCGCGCAGACGTGTCCCAAAGGGGCACTGGCGTGAGCGAGGAAAAATCCAGAGCGATTCCACGCAAAGTGGAATTGCTCTAAGAATCCAGCTCACACGGCCTCGGGCGCCGCGCGCTTGAGCCGCGCCTCGAGCGCGATCACGCCGGCGAGCACGAGCCCCATGCCGACGAGCTGCATCGGCGTCAGCGTCTCGCCCAGGATCAGATAGGCGTAGAGGATCGCCGCCGGCGGGCCGATGCCGCTCAGCAAGGCCGCGCGCGAGGCGCCCGTGTGCTTCAAGCCCTCGGCGAACAGCAGATAGGGAACAAGCGTGCAGAAAAGGGCGATCAAGCCCGCATAGAGATAGGCCAGGCCATTAAGCTCGAGGTCGCCGACGCTATGGAAGGCGAAGAAGTGGATGGTGAGCGCCGCAAACGCGCCCGTGACGGTGAAGGTCGTGAAGCGCAGACCCCCGATCCGGGGGGGTGGCGTGCTGATTGACCATGATGAAGCCCGCGAAGCCGAGCGCCGCCAGCATCGCCCAGGCGCCGCCTTCGAGATTGGCGAGCAAGTAGGCCAAATCGAATCCGCCCAGGGCGAGCAGAACCCCGCCCTCGATCACGACGAGCACGAGCCAATGGCGCGGCGGGGGGAAGCGCCTTAGACGAATCCCATCGAAGACGAACACGAAGACCGGAAAGCTGAACAGAATGATGCGCGCGAGGCCGACGTCGATCAGCTCGAGCGCCTTGAAATCCGCGCTCCACGCGACGTAGGTGATGAGCCCGCCGCCCAGGAAGGAAACGAGCGCGGCCGGGCGCTCGACGGCGAACAGGCGCTTGGGCCCGAAGCGCGCGAGCGCGAGCGCCCAGAAGAGCGGCAGTGCCATCGCGAAGCGCAAGTAAAGCAGCGGGATCGCGCCCGCGCCTTCGGCGTAGGCGAGCTTGACGAATATCCCCTTGAACGAAAAAAGCGCCGCGGCGGCGAGCACGAAGAGGGCGCCGAGCGCGAAGCCCCCCGGCGCGAAGCCCCCCGGCGCGGGCCGCTCGCTCAAGCGCGCTCGCGCGCGATCATCCGCCCCAAAGGCCGGCCACCGAAGACGTGAACGTGAAAGTGCGGCACCTCCTGGCCGCCATGGGCGCCGCAGTTCGCGAGCAGGCGGTAGCCCGGCTCGTCGAGCCCGAGCTCGCGCGCGATCCGGCCCACGGCGGCGAAGAAGCGCGCGATCACCTCAGGCGGCGCGTCCTTCGAAAAATCGTCCATGGAGACATATTCGCCCTTGGGGATCACGAGCACATGGACCGGGGCCTGCGGGTTGAGGTCGTGAAAGGCGAGAACCTCGTCGTCCTCATAGACGGTGCTGTTCGGAATCTCGCCCCGCAGGATCTTCGCAAACACATTGTTCGAATCATAAGCCATCGATCGACCACCCCCCCTTCGCAACACGGCCCGTCAGAAGAGCGCTGAGCGCCTCAGAGCCTCTTCCGGCTCTTCTTCTCATCCAGGCCCGAACGACCTTTTCGCCTTTCGAGCTCGGCGAAGACCTCATCGGGCGCGATTCCGGCATCCGCCCAGAGCACCAGCAGGTGAAACAGGAGATCGGCGCTCTCGCAAACGACCTCGTCGCGTCGTTCCTGGACCGCCGCGAGCACGGTCTCGAGCGCCTCCTCGCCCAGCTTTTGGGCGATCTTGGCGCGCCCCTCGGAATGGAGCTTCGCGACATAGGAGGCCCTCGGATCGGCGCCCCGGCGGGCCTCGATCACTTCAAAGAGCTCGCCCAGGACACGGCTTGCCGCGTCAGCGCGTTTCGCGTCAGCGCGTTTCGCCATAGAGCGTCTCCGGATCGATCAAGACTTCGGCGATGGTCTCGAGCCGGCCCTCGCGATAGGCGCGGAAGAAACAGCTCCGCCGCCCGGTGTGACAGGCGACCCCCTTCTGGTCGACGAGGAGGAGCAGCTGATCACCGTCGCAGTCGAGGCGAAGCTCGACGAGCCGCTGGCTCTGGCCCGAGCTCTCACCCTTGCACCAAAGCCGCTCGCGCGAGCGCGAGTAGTAGCAGACAGCGCCGGTCCGTAACGTCTCCTCGAGCGCGGCGCGGTCCATCCAGGCCTGCATCAAGACCTCACCCGTGTCGTGTTGTTGGGCGACGGCCGAAACGAGCCCGCGCTCGTCGAACTTGATGGCGTCGAAGAGGTCAGAAATCACGGGGCCCTCCCCTAACAGATTTCAAGGAAGCTGTCACGGAAGGCCGCCGGGCTAGGCCTCGGGTCGCGCGCTCACCGCGGCGGCATCGAGCAGGCACCTTAAGCTCTCGGCCTTCTTCCGCCCCATGCGGCGGCGGAACGATCGCTCCGCCGCGCGCCAGAGGGGTCTGGCCTTTTCAAGCATCTGCCGGCCTGCCGACGTGATCTCGACCGCCCGGCTTCGCCGGTCGGGCCCTGAGGCGA
>JAPUJA010000204.1 GCA_027296525.1 Pseudomonadota bacterium
GCCTGCTCGACCGGGGTCCTCGTGCCGCCGAAGGGGTATCTCAAGCGGCTCAGGGAGATTTGTGATAAGCACGGGATCCTGCTGATCTTCGATGAAGTCATTACGGGCTTCGGCCGGCTGGGCGCGCCGTTCGCGGCGGACTATTTCGATGTCCTTCCCGACATCATGACTTCCGCGAAGGGCCTGACGAACGCGACCGTACCGATGGGCGCCGTGTTCGTGCGCAAAGGGATCTACGACGCCTTCATGGACGCGCCCGAGAACATGGTCGAGCTCTTCCACGGGTACACCTATTCGGGTCATCCGGCGGCGCTCGACATCTATCAAGACGAAGGGCTGTTCACGCGCGCCCAGGAGCTCGGCGATTATTGGGCCGACGGGCTCTTCAGCCTCCGCGAGAGCCCGCATGTCATCGATCTCCGCAATCTCGGCCTGATCGGCGCGATCGAGCTCGAGCCCATCCCCGGCAAACCCGCGGCCCGGGCGTTCGACGCGTTCACGCGCGCCTACGACAAGGGGCTGCTCGTCCGCACGACGGGCGATACGATCGCACTATCGCCGCCGTTGATCGTGCAGAAGAACCATATCGATCAAATCTTCGAGACGTTGAAGGAGGTCCTGGCCGAGCTTCCTTGAGAGCCGCGGTGCCGAAGGGGGGCGTCTTTACGTTCGGTTAAAGTTACCTTCCGTTAAGCTATCGCCGCCGTCTTCGGCTTAAGTCCTGATGGGCTCGCCCGCGCGCCCCGCGATTTAGGCTTTCTTAACGGCTAAATTTCTACAATATTGCAAAGGTGCAGTCGGACCGTGCAGTTAGCACACCATGACTCTAGCCGGTCGTGGGAAAGGACATAGGTAATGTCGCCGGGCCAAGAGAAAGAATTAGAGCGCCTCAGATTCGCCATCTCGATCGCGGGCGATGCCGTCTACGATTGGGATTTATGCACCGGTGCGTTCACATGGTCGGACAACGCGCTCGATATCCTGGGCGTGACCGATAACGGCGATATCGCGACGAAGGAGAGTTACGTCGCCCGCATCGACCGGGATGACCGCGAGATGCTGCGCGAAGTCCACGAGCACCACTTCAAGAACCGCCGGCGCTTCGAATGCGAATACCGCGTGCGCCGCGATAATGGTGAGTATATTTGGGTTCACGATCGCGGCATGGCCGAGTTCGACCCGAATGGCAAACCGGTCCGCATCATCGGGACGATCAGGGGCGTCGCGTCCAATCGCATCAGCGAGGCCCAGCTCGCCCGGCTCGCCAATTACGACGATCTCACCGGACAGTTCAACCGCTCGCGCCTGCGCGAGGCGCTGCGCAGCGGCTTGGCCTACAGCTGGCGACATAACGCTCCGGGCGCCTATTTGATCGTCGGGATCGACAACCTGACCCTCATCAACTACACGCACGGTCAAGACGTCGCCGATCGTGCGATTCTCTCCGTTAGTCGCGTGCTCGACAGTTGTCTGCGCGCCAGCGACGTTGTCGGCAGTGTGGGTCCCGACCAATTCGGCGTCGTTCTCAACGGTTGCGCGAAGAGGCATCTCAGCACCATCGCCGAGAAGATCCTGGAAGCCGTGCAGCAGGTCGCGCTCAAGGGCAAGAAGGGCCCGACCCTGCTCAGCGTCTCGATCGGCGCGGTGACATATCCCGACACCGTGCGGGAGGCTCACGACGCGATGGCGAAGGCCGAAGTCGCCCTCGATCGCTCACGGCGCTCGGGACACAACTGCTTCACGGTCTATGACCTGTCGGACGAGGCTTTACGCGATCTCAGAAGCCATGTTGAAACCGCCGAGGCCGTGCAGACGGCGCTCAAGATGAACCGTCTGGAACTCGCGTTCCAACCGATTGTCGATGCCAAGACGCAAACGCCCGTGCTTTATGAATGCCTGTTGAGGTTGCGGGACAGGGACGGGGGCTGGGTGCAGGCCGACGGCTTCATTCCCGTGGCCGAGCAGATGGGGCTTGCCCGCCCCATCGACCGGCGCGTCCTCGAGATGGTCATCGAGGAGTTGAGCGCCTATCCGAGCGTGTCGCTCGCGCTCAACATGTCGGTGCTCTCGACCACGGATCCGGCATGGCTCAGGCTGCTCACCGATCTCCTCAAGGAACGGCCCGGGATCGCGCGCTCGCTTCTGATCGAGATCACGGAGACGGCGGTTCTCGAGGACGTCAAGGAAGCCGGGCGCTTCGTCGCGGCCGTGCGCGAAATGGGCTGCCGCGTCGCGCTCGACGACTTCGGCGCCGGTTACACGTCGTTTCGGCATCTCCAGGAAATGGCGGTCGACATGGTCAAGATCGACGGCTCATTCGTGAAGTCCCTTCTCGAACGAGCCGACTCCCGCCTCTTCGTGCGCACCCTGCAGACCTTCGCGAGCGGCATGGGCCTCAAGACCGTCGCCGAATGCGTCGAGAACGAGGCCGTCGCGAATGTTCTCGTCGAGCACGGGGTCGATTATCTTCAGGGATACTATTTCGGGCGCCCGGAGCTCGAACGGCCCTGGCTGCGCGAGGCCGGGGAATCGCCCGCCACCCGGCACATGCCGTCAGCTGCTGCGCGCCGCGTCAATTTTCTGTAACGCCCGCCCTTCGCTAAACGCCGCGGCGCTCAGTCGGCTCCCCGATTCTTGCGGCTGAGTTCGTCGAGCTGCTTCTGCATGGCGTCGAGCTTGCCCTTGAGCCGGGACAATTCGTCGTCGTCACCGACGTCGTCGTCACCGACGTCGCCTTCGCCCGGCGCCCCATTCATCCCGTCGCCTTGGGGCTTGGCGGCGCCGAACTTATCGAAGGCGCGCTGCACCATGGTGAGATTCTGCCGGCCGAGCTCCTCGAACTGGGTGAACGGGGAGAGCCCGTCGAAGGCCTGGCGCATGTAGTCACGCATTTCCTCTTGGTTGCGCGTGAAGGTTTCCATGCTGACCTCGAGATAGCGGGGAAGGAAGGCCTGCAAACTGTCGTCGTAGTAACGGATGAGCTGGCGCAGAAAGCCGATGGGCAGCAGGTTGGGGCCCCGGGATTCCTCTTCGACGATGATTTGGGTCAGCACCGAGCGAGTGATGTCCTCGCCGGTCTTGGCGTCGACCACGACGAAATCGACGCCGTCCTTGACCATCTGGCAGAGATTTTCGAGCGTCACATAGCTGCTCGTCGCCGTGTTGTAGAGCCGCCGGTTGGCGTATTTCTTGATCGTGACCGTCGCGCTGTCCTGCTTCTCGTCCATGGCGCGCTTTCTCCCCACTGGCGCGGATGGGATTATCCGACCAAATCTTGTCAGGAAATGTTGCGGCGCGCAAATTCTCTGTTGCGTCGCAAGATCGAGCCTATCGGCCGATCCCCATGGTGCGCCTGGGCCGCTCCTTCTATACTTCGCGTCATGACGGATGCGTCTGATCTCGAGGCTCTGGCGAAGCGCTTTCTTGATCTCTGGGAGCGACAGGCCGCCGCGATCACCACCGATCCGGAACTTGGCGCGGCGATGACCCGGATGATGAACGTGGCCGGCCTCGTGGTTTCGCCCGATGCCACGGAAAAGGTTGACGAGGATGGACCATCACCTTCCCGAACAGGCGCGCCAGGGGCCCCGGCCGCTCCCGCTGCATCTCGCGGTCGCCATGACGATCTGGCTGAGCTCGCGCGCCGCGTTGCCGCTTGCGAGGAGCGGATCGCTGCCCTGGAGGCGCGAGCTTCAAAGGAACGCGCGCGCCCTGACAAGGGATCTCGGCGGCGCCGAACCTAGCGCGCTCGATGGTGCGCTCGAGGCCGAAGCGCGCCGGCGTCTCGGCGCCATGCTCGACGGCATCGAGGCCTATCGCGTCCACCCCTACCGGCGCTCGCTGGCCTGCCCGCCGGTGATCTGGTCCGAGGGCGCAAGCCGGCTCTATGATTACGGCACGGGGTGCCGAGGGAGGCGGGGGCCCAGCCCCGTGCTTTTCGTGCCCTCGCTCGTCAATCGCGGTTACATCCTGGATCTTTCGGAACGACGCAGCCTGCTGCGTTATCTGGCCGGGCGCGGGGTGCACCCGCTCCTGCTCGAGTGGGGAGCGCCTGGTGACGAGGAGCGGGGCTTCGATTTCACCGACTATGTGGCCGGGCGTCTCGAAAGGGCGCTCGATGCCGCGGTGGAGATTGCCGGGGGGCCGGTCTCGCTCGTCGGCTACTGCATGGGCGGGCTGATGGCACTCGCGCTCGCCTTGCGCCGGCCGGCCGATATCGACTCCCTCGCGCTGCTTGCGACGCCCTGGGATTTCCACGCCGAGCACGCGGCCGAGGCGCGCCGGCTCGCGCTTCTCGTGGGCCCCCTCGATCATCTGGCGAGCCTGCCGGTCGATTTTCTGCAAGCGCTGTTCGCGGCGCTCGATCCCCTGCTCGTGCCCAACAAGTTCCGCGCCTTCGCCCGGCTCGATCCGGACACGGCGGCGGCGCGCGATTTCGTCGCGCTCGAGGACTGGGTCAATGACGGGATCGCGCTCACCGGCCCGGTGGCGCGCGGCTGCTTCGTGGGCTGGTACGGCGCCAACGAGCCGGCGCGGGGCGCCTGGCGCATCGCCGGGCGGGCCGTCCGCCCGGAAGAGCTTAAGATCCCGACCCTCGCGATCGTGCCCGGGCGCGACCGGATCGTTCCGCCCAAAGGCGCGATGGCGCTCGGCGAAGCGATCCCCGATGCGGCGACCATCGCGGTCCCTTTGGGCCATATCGGCATGATCGCGAGCGCGAAAGCGCCCGAGGCCGTCTGGCGGCCCCTGGCGGCGTGGCTCGCCGACGGCCAGCTCCCGGGCGGCAAGGGGCGAGACGGGAATCCCTCGCCCCGGAATTCGACCCCGATGGCGGCTTGAGGCGCTTGCCGCCGGCCGGAATAGCCGCCATAAAGAGCTCGTTCGGCGGGCGCCACCCGATTTGCCATGAATGAGAGACGACGCGCATCCTCTGCGCGGTCGGCTTGCGTGGCGCTCGCGTGATGCGAGGAGCGGGCGCTATGGCGCGTGTGGCG
>JAPUJA010000205.1 GCA_027296525.1 Pseudomonadota bacterium
CGATCCAGGAAGGCGAGTTCCTGACGATGCTCGGGCCGTCGGGCTGCGGCAAGACCACGACCCTGCGCATCATCGGAGGCTTCGAGTTTCCGGACAGCGGCAAGGTCATTCTCGATGGCGAGGACATCACGGATCTGCCCCCCTATCACCGTCCCGTCAACATGATGTTTCAGGATTTTGCGCTTTTCCCGCATATGACGGTGGCGGAAAACATCGGCTATGGGCTCAAGATCGCCGGCCTGCCGAAATCGGAGGTGGCTTCACAGGTCAAAACAGCGCTCCACACGATCGATCTCGAGGACAAGGAGAACAACCGGCCGCACGAGCTCTCGGTCGGACAGCGTCAGCGCGTGGCGCTCGCGCGCGCGCTCGTGCGCCGTCCCAAGGTGTTGCTGCTCGATGAGCCGATGTCGGCGCTCGATGCCAAGCTGCGCGAGGCCATGCAGGTGGAGCTCAAGCATCTGCACGAGCAGATCGGCCTGACCTTCGTGATGGTGACCCATGACCAGACCGAGGCGATGGTCATGTCGGACCGTGTCATGGTGATGGATAAGGGGCGGCTCGTTCAGGTGGGCACGCCGAGCGAGCTTTACGACCGGCCCTCGACACCCTATGTCGCCGATTTCTTGGGCACCTCGAACATGCTGGTCGCCAGGGTGCGTGAGGTGACTGCCGAAAATATCGTCGCCGAATATGGCACGGTCGCGTTTCGGGTTACGGCGAAGGGCCGGCGGCCTGCCGTCGGATCCGAGGTGATGCTTTCGATTCGGCCCGAGAAGGTGCGCCTGAAAACCGATGGGATGCAATTGCCCGAGGGCTACAACGAAGTGCCGGCGACCATGCGCGAGCACTTCTTTCACGGCGATTCCGCGCGGCTTTCGGTCGACATCGGGGGCAAGAAGCTGTTGATGGTCCATCACCAGCTCGATTCGGCGGCGAGCCAGAGGCGGCTTCCCAAGCCCGGCGAGAGCATCACGCTCACGGTGGACCCCGCGGCCGTTACGCTCTTCGAGGAGGTGGCCGCCTACGAGGCGGAGGAGCGCCTGTGAAACAGGGCGAGTGTGGGCAACGCTGAAGAGGAGGCTGCGGCTCTTCGATTCACGGACCGAACCTGAAATGAAGGAAGAGGGTCGCTTCTATTCGAAGGGCTCGTGGAAGACCCGGCGCTCGGGGCTTCGTTTCGACGGCTCTTTGCGGGGTTGCCGCCTCACGCCATAAGGAGTGATAGCCATGTCCGTCGCCATCGTCGGTTGGGCGCACAGCCCTTTCGGTAAGCTCGAGGGCAAGGATTCCGAGGATCTCATTGTCGAGGTCACCCGGGGCGCGATCGAGGACGCGGGCATCGCGCCCGGCGAGGTCGACGAGATCTTCATCGGTCAGTTCAACGGCGGCTTCTCGCCCCAGGACTTCCCGTCCTCGCTCGTGTTGCAGGCCGATGATGCGTTGCGCTTCAAGCGCGCGACCCATGTCGAGAACGCCTGCGCCACGGGCTCGGCCGCGATTTATCAGGGGATGCGCGCGATCGAGGCCGAGCGCTTGCGATTCGTGCTCGTGGTCGGCGTCGAGAAGATGACGGACTTGCCGCGCGAGCGGGTCGCCGAGACGTTGCTGCGCGGCTGCTACGTCAAGGAGGAATCGGAGATTGAGGCGGGTTTTGCCGGCGTCTTCGCGCGGATTTGTCAGGCCTATTTCCAGCGTTACGGCGATCAGAGCGACGCCATGGCCCAGGTGGCCGCCAAGAATCACCGCAACGGCGTGGCCAATCCCTACGCGCACATACGCAAGGATCTGGGCTACGCCTTCTGCCGCGAGGTTTCCGAGAAGAACCCGGTCGTCGCGCCGCCGCTCAAGCGCACCGACTGCTCGATGGTCTCGGACGGCGCCGCGGCGCTCGTGCTGGCCGACGTCGAGACGTCGCTCACGATGAAAAAGGCGGTCGTCTTCCGCGCCGCCCAGCAGGTCAATGATTTCCTGCCCATGAGCCGGCGCGACATCGTGGCCTGGGAGGGCGTCGAGCGGGCCTGGCGACAGGCCTATGAACAGGCGAGCGTAACGGTCGATGATCTCGGCTTCGCGGAGGTCCATGATTGCTTCACCATCGCCGAGCTGATGGCCTACGAGGCGATGGGCCTCACGCCCAAGGGGCAGGGCGCGAGCGCGATCGTCGAGGGCTGGACCGAGAAGGACGGCAAGCTTCCGGTCAACCCTTCGGGTGGGCTCAAGTCGAAGGGACACCCGATCGGCGCCACGGGCGTCTCGATGCATGTGTTGGCGGCGATGCAGCTCACAGGGAGCGCCGGCGACATGCAGCTCGCCGATCCGGCCTTGGGAGCCGTGTTCAATATGGGTGGCACGGGGGTCGCCAACTATGTAAGCATCTTGGAAAGATTGCGCTGAGGCCGGAGAGGCCCCGCGCAACCGCGAAAGGACGTCGCCGCGCCGTGCGGTGGATCGAGCAGGTTCTCTCGCCGGTTCCGCCGCCGATGCGGCGCTCTCAAAGGCGGGCCAAACTGTCGTAGGGGCCAGACTGTCGTAGGGGGATGATCATGGATTTCACGGGCAAACGCGTGCTGATTACCGGCAGCACGATGGGCATCGGTTACGGCGCCGCCAAGGGCTTCCACGAGCGTGGCGCGAGGGTCGCGATCAACGGGCGCTCGCAAGAGCGGATCGCCGCGGTGATCGATGGTTTGGGGGGTGGCGATCGTCTGATCGCCGCGCCGGGCGATATCGGCCGCGTGGCGGACTGCCGGAAGATCGTGGATGCGGCCGTGGCCGGTCTCGGCGGGCTCGACTGCCTCGTCAACAACGCCGGGATTTGCCCGCTCGCCCATCTCGAGGAGGTCGACGAGGCCCATTGGGATGAGGTCGTTCACGTCAATCTCCGGGGGGGCTTCTTTTGCAGCAAGTTCGCCCTGCCCGAGCTGCGCAAGTCGAAGGGCAGCATCGTGATGGTTTCCTCGATCGCGGGCTTGTGTAGCGGGCCGACCGACAGCTTCGTCTATGCGATCACCAAGGGCGGCCTCGTTAACATGACGCGCGGCATGGCGCTCGAGCTCGTCAAGGACGGCGTCCGGGTCAACTGCCTCTGCCCGGGCTATATCGACACGCCGCTGGTGGCCAACGAAAACGAGAAGACGGGGGGGCAGATCTATCGCTTCATCGAGGAGTGCACGCCGATGGGGCGCATCGGATCGGTCGAGGAGTGCGCCTCGAGCATCCTCTATTTCGCCTCGAAGGGCGCCGGCTATGTGACGGGCGCTGTTCTGTCGAACGACGGGGGCTGTACCGCTGCGGCGAGCTGGGGCGGCGTGAACTGACGGGGCGCGGCGCGGCCCAAGAAGGCCCGCGACGTTTTACGGGAAAGAGAACAAATGACCATGCAACTGGATTTCACCGATAAGCGTGTTCTCGTGACCGGCTCGACCAAAGGGATCGGCCGGGGCGCCGTCGAAGGCTTCCTCGAGCTCGGC
>JAPUJA010000206.1 GCA_027296525.1 Pseudomonadota bacterium
TGATGCGCCCACACGATGAAGCCGATGAAGCCGATCGCGACCATCGCGTAGGCCATGCCGAGATAGCCGAAAATCGCCTTCTTCGAGAAGGTCGAGACGACGTGGCTGACGATCCCGAAGCCCGGGAGGATGAGGATGTAGACCTCGGGATGCCCGAAGAACCAGAAGAGATGCTGGTAGAGGACCGGATCGCCGCCACCCGCCGGATCGAAGAAGGCGGTGCCGAAGTTCCGGTCGGTGATCAGCATCGTGAGCGCGCCCGCGAGAATGGGAAGCGAGAGCAAGAGCAGGAACGCGGTCACAAGGATCGACCATACGAAGAGCGGCATCTTGTGGAGCGTCATGCCGGGTGCGCGCATGTTCAGGATCGTGGTGATGAAGTTGATCGCGCCCAGAATCGACGAAGCGCCCGCGAGATGGAGCGAGAGAATCGCCATGTCGACCGCCGGCCCCTGCTGCCCGTAGGTCGATAAGGGCGCATAGATCGTCCAGCCGGTGCCCGCGCCCATCCCCGGGCCGGCGTCGACGAAGAGAGAGCCGTAGAGCAGACAACCCGCCGGTATCAACAGCCAGAAGCTGATGTTGTTGAGCCGCGGAAACGCCATGTCCGGCGCCCCGATCATGAGGGGGATGAACCAGTTGCCGAGCCCGCCGATGAACACGGGCATGACGAAGAAGAACACCATCACCAGCCCGTGGGCGGTGATCAGCACATTGAAGAAGTGATTGTTCTCGCCGAAGATCTGCATGCCCGGCGACGCCAGCTCGGCACGGAACAGGAGCGAGAGCACGAGTCCGGCGACGCCCCCGACCAGCCCGAAGACGAGGTACATCGTCCCGATGTCTTTGTGATTGGTCGAATAGAGCCAACGGGTCGGAACCCACCAAGGCTTGGCCCCATGTCCGGCGTGAGCTTGTGCTGTGTGACCGCCAATATCGCTCATGCCGAACTCCCCTTAACTCTCAGCTAGTCCCGCTTCGCCGCGACCGCGAGATCGCGGGCATCGCTCGGCGAGTCTTGCGCCAATTCCTCTTGTGCCCACTCGATCCATTGCTCGAATCCTTCCTGCGAGACGACCTCGACGGTAATCGGCATGAATCCATGCCCGACGCCGCAAAGCTCTGAGCACTGACCGTAATAGATCCCCTGCTTGTCCGCGCGGAACCAGGTCTCGTTCATGCGCCCGGGCACCGCGTCCATCTTGACGCCGAAGGCCGGAACGGCCCAGCTGTGGATCACGTCGGTCGCGGTCACGAGCACGCGCACCGTCGCGCCCACCGGCACCACGACGTTGGCATCGGTGGCCAGGAGGCGCGGCTGACCCTCCTCGAGCTCATAATCCTCGAGCATGAGGGCATCGAAGGTGAGCTCGCCGTAATCCGGGTACTCGTAGGTCCAATACCACTGGCTGCCGATCGCCTTGATCGTGAGATCGGCGGGCGGGGTGCGGTCTTGCATGTAGAGCAGCTTGAAGGAAGGGATCGCGATCACGATCAGGATGATGATCGGAATGCCCGTCCACAGCGTCTCGATCAGGGTGTTGTGAGAGAACTTGCGAGGCGTCGGATTTCGCTTGGCGTTGAACCTGAAGATGATGATGGCGAGCAGGATGACGACGAACGCCGAGATCGCGGAGATGATGATGAGCAGCATGTTGTGAAAGCTATCGATTCGCTCCATGACCGGCGTCACGGCATCCTGGAATCCAAACTGCCAGGGTTCCGGTTGACCGGCCCAGGCGCGTGAGCCAAACAGACCCGTCAACGCGAGCGCCGCCAATCCGGCAATCCCGTGTTTCAACGACATGGTATCGTCCTTCCCGTGAGACCCTGGGGATTGAGTGACGTCAGGACGAATCGCCCGACAGGCTGGGGAGCCGCCACCCCCGACTCGATCGGCCAGAAACTACCTCACCGCAACCTCGAATAACAACCCTCTCCGATTGTCTCGGCGCCGGCGTGAACCAAGCGCCCCGCGCCCGGCCGGCGCGCCCATGGGCCTTTCCGCCGAGCGCTCCGGCCGGTACGGCAGCGATCGAGAGTAAGGAATAAATTAATACAAATGTGCTAGACAATAGGTGTTAGATTCCCCCGATTCTCGAAGGCGCATTATCACGAGGTGCCCGACGGCGGAGAATGCGGCAGAATGTCGCACCGCCCGAGGCGGCGGGCGGCGCTTCGACTCGGATGCTGGAAACCGCGCGGCGGAAGACCTATCCTTGATCGAAGGCGACGGGCGCGGGCACCGCCTCAGGGACTCGGCCCAGGAGATCGGCCCAGGAGATCAGCCATGACGAACCTCACGACCGCAGACGAGATCTTCTTCGAGCGCGCCGGCCTCGACCGGGCCCGCGTCGAAGCCACCGTCGCCGAGGCGCTCGCCGGCGCCGATGACGGCGAGCTCTTCCTCGAATATTCGCAGTTCGAGAGTTTCTCCTTCGACGATGGCAAGCTCAAGGCCGCGACCTTCGATACCAGCCAGGGATTCGGGCTGCGCGCCGTGGCCGGCGAGGCGACGGGCTACGCCCACGCCTCGGAGTTGAGCGAGGCCGCGATCCGCCGCGCGGGCGAGACGGTCAAGGCGGTCCATGCCGGCCACGCGGGATCCGCCGACCTCGCGCCCTCGGCCACCAACCGCCAGCTCTATGGCGACATCAATCCGCTGAAGGAGGTCGCATTCGAGGCGAAGATCAAGCTCCTCCAGGAGATCGACGCCTATGCGCGCACCCAGGACCAACGGGTGCGCCAGGTGATGGTTTCGCTTCTTGGCCAGTGGCAAGTGGTCGAGGTCGTGCGCGCCGACGGCTATCGGGCCGGCGACATCCGCCCCCTCGTCAGGCTCAACGTCTCGCTCGTCGTGGGCGAGGGCGATCGCCAGGAAACCGGAAGCCATGGCGTGGGCGGGCGCGCGGGCTACGAGGCCTTCATCACGCCCGAAGGTTGGCGCGCCCAGGTCGACGAGGCGCTCCGCCAGGCGCTCGTCAATCTCGAGTCGGTGCCCGCGCCGGCGGGCGAGATGACCGTCGTGCTCGGCCCCGGCTGGCCCGGCATCCTGCTTCACGAGGCGATCGGCCACGGCCTCGAGGGCGATTTCAACCGCAAGAAGACGTCGGCCTTCTCCGGGCTCATCGGCGAACGGGTCGCGAACGAGGGGGTCACCGTGGTCGATGACGGCACGCTTGCCGACCGGCGGGGCTCGCTCACGATCGACGATGAGGGCACGCCCACGGGCCGCACGGTGCTCATCGAGAACGGAATCCTGAAGGGCTACCTGCAGGATCGGATGAACGCCCGGCTCATGGGCATGGAGCCGACCGGCAACGGGCGTCGGCAAGGCTTCGCCCATCAACCGATACCGCGCATGACGAACACCTTCATGCTCGCCGGAGAGCATGCGCCCGAAGACATCATCGCCTCCGTCAAGCACGGTCTGTACGCCGCGAACTTCGGCGGCGGCCAGGTTGACATCACCTCCGGCAAGTTCGTCTTCTCGGCGAGCGAGGCCTATCTCATCGAGGACGGCAAGCGGACCCGGCCGGTGAAGGGCGCGAGCCTGATCGGCAACGGACCCGACGTGCTGACCAAGGTGACGGCGATCGGGAACGACCTCACGCTCGACCCAGGGATCGGCACCTGCGGCAAGGCGGGCCAGGGGGTGCCCGTGGGCGTCGGGCTCCCCACCCTGCGCATCGACGGCTTGACCGTGGGCGGCACCGCGGCCTGAGCGCCTGCCGCGGACACCCCGGCCGAGGACCCCCGGCCGAGGCCCCCGCGCCGAAGACCGAGCCTCGTCCTCGCCCGCACCGCGCATACCTCCCGTTAACCGAGTCGCCTCCCCTTCGTTAACCAATATTGCTGGCGGCAGTAAAGGCGGGCGCGCCGCCTTGCGCTGCGTGATTTTGGATTGTCAAGCCGGACCAAGCGGTTCCCTCGAAGATCGCGGAAGCGTGGCCTCGGAAAGAAACGAATTTGAAATAAATTTTTAATATACTTCTTAATTACCATGGTTAATTAGCATAATCTTTATTAAGAAAAATAAAACTATTCTTCTCTTGACTATTTTTCATTTCGATGTTTAAATACACGTCACCTGATCGTCTTTGTTTATGATTAGGGAGACCTCCTCAGGAGGGCTTTCGGGCGATCGTGTAAATCGGAGCTGCTTAGAGACCGAGGAGGTTCAAATGTTGGCTCTTCAGACGTTCATCATGTCCTTGTTCAAGGACAAGAAGGGGGCGACCGCCGTCGAGTACGGACTCATGGTGGCTCTGATCGCGGTCGCGATTATCGCCGCCGTTCTGCTCTTGGGTGGAAACCTGGCGACCCTTTTCAACACCGTCGCGCAATGCCTGGGCAACCTCGCCAACTGCGGTGGCGGAGGTGGCGGGCCGTAAGGCCAAGGCAAGCGATACCTTGATAAGCGATGGCCCGGCGGCCCACACCGCCGGGCCATTGTTTTTTCGCCATTGTTTTTTCGCCATTGTTTTTCGACGGGTTAAGACGACGCGCCGCGGAGCCGGAGGGCTCGTCCCTCGCACGGAGCGTTCGAGAAAGACAACGACAACCGGAGAGAAAAGGGTCCCCCGATGACCGAAACCGCGATAGCGATCGGCACCCTCATCGTGTCGACGAGCCTCTTGTTCTATCTCGCGGTCATCAGCTTCCAGGGCATGTGGCTGTTCGTCGACAAGCTGCTCGGGCGCAAGCCCCCGGAAATGTTCGCGCTTCCGGTTCTGTATGAGAATCTCGGGGTCGCCTGCGCGATCTTCGGCTATCTCACCCAAGCCTCGGTCATCACCTGCATGGGCGCGCTTCTGATCGCGCTCCGGCTCATGACCGCCAGCGACACGCTTCCCGGCCTGCCGAAGGTGGTCGAGGTACCGCTCCTCACCTCGGCGCTCGCGAGCCTCGTGCTGATGGGCTATGTGAGCCTCGCCTGACCGTTCCCTCGCGCCCGCGGGCGAGCCTGACGCGGGGGCCGCATCCGCACCAACCCACTGTTAACCAACTGTTGCCAATCTGAAGGTTGGCGGAGCGGAACGGGGCCGAACCCTGATGCACAGCTTCATGATACACAGCCCAATGATCAAGCTCACGACCCTGTTCGTTGTGACGAGCCTCTCGCTCTATGTCCTGCTCATCAGCTTTCAGGGGATATCGCTCATCTTCGAGAGGTTCCAACGCACGCACTCCGTGCCCCAGATCCGCCTGCCGGTTTTCTTCGAGAATATCGGGATCGCGCTCGCGATCTACGGCTATCTCGCCCGGGACTCCGCCCTCATGTGCATGGCGGCGCTGTTCGTGGCGCTCCGGCTCATCTACTCGTTCGAACGCTTCGAGCGCATGCCGCGTCAGCTCGAGCTGCCGCTGCTGAGCTGCGCCCTCGCGACCTTCGCCCTGATGACCCTCGCCAAGCCGCTCTGATCGCGCCGCAAGCGCGCCGGGCGGACTAGTAGGCGTACTCCGCGAACACCCGATCGATATCCTCGTGCCAGCGGCCGTGATAGGCCTCGAGCAGCTCGTCGGCCGGCGTCTGGCCCGAGCGGGCGATGCCATCGAGCACCTCGAGAAAGTGGCTTTCGTCGTCACCCTTCCCGTCGCGGATCTTGCGGCGCGCGAGACCGTCACGGCTGAGCGCCAAGACCTCGAGTGCGAGATCGCGCACGGTTCCATCGCGAAAGCGCGCGCCAAGCGCGCTCTTCGGCACCTCGGCGCGGAGCGCCTCGCGCTCCTCGGCGTTCCAGTCGCCGACGAGATCCCACGCCGCGTTCAGCGATTGGGAGTCATAGAGCAGCCCCACCCAGAGCGCCGGCAAGGCGCAGAGCCGGCTCCAAGGCCCGCCATCGGCGCCCCGGACCTCGAGATAGCGCTTGAGGCGAACCTCGGTGAAGAGCGTGGTCAGGTGATCCACCCAGTCCGCGAGCCTCGGCCGCTCGCCCGGAAGCGCCGGCAGGCGCCCGTCGAGAAAATCGCGGAAGGATTGCCCGGCCGCGTCGATATAGCGCCCCTCGCGGTAGACGAAATACATCGGCACGTCGAGCGCGTAATCGACATAACGCTCGAAGCCCATGCCGTCCTCGAAGACGAAGGAGAGCATGCCCGTGCGGTCCGGATCGGTATCCATCCAGACGTGACTGCGGTAGCTCAAGTAACCTGAGGGCTCGCCCTCGACGAAGGGCGAATTGGCGAAGAGCGCGGTGGCCACCGGCTGAAGCGCGAGCGCGACACGAAATTTCAGCACCATGTCGGCTTCCGAGTCGAAATCGAGATTGACTTGCACCGTGCAGGTGCGCGTCATCATGTCGAGGCCGAGGGCTCCCTTTGTCGGCATGTAGCGACGCATGATCGCGTAACGCCCCTTGGGCATCCAATGGATGTCCTCGCGCCGGCATTTGGGACGAAAGCCGAGCCCGTGGAAGCCGATGCCGAGCTCTTCGGCCACCGTCTTGACCTGCGCGAGATGGCCGTTCACCTCATTGCAGGTCGCGTGCACGTCTTCGAGGGGCGCGCCCGAGAGCTCGAGCTGGCCGCCGGGCTCGAGCGTGATCGACTGGCTCCCCATGGCGAGCGCGATCACCCGATCGTTCTCCCGGACCGGGCGCCAACCGTAGCGCGTGAGCCCTTCGAGCATCGCGGCGATGCCCTGGGGCCCGTCATAGGGAAGCGGGCTCAGATCGGCGAGCCGGTAGCCGAACTTCTCGTGCTCGGTGCCGATCCGCCAGTCCGCGCTCGGCTTGCAGCCTTGGGCGAGATAATCGACGAGCTGGCGCTTGTCGGTGATCGGGGCGTGCTCAGGTTCAGATGGCATCGACATGCGTCTCCCGGCGGGCTTCCTGCTTGGCGCTTCCTTTACGCGGATTCAACGATCCCAGCAAGCGCGCCCCTCCGGTGACGCCGGGCGCATGCGAGCCGCCGATCGGCCAACAGGTGCCGGTCGAACCGGGTCATTGGCGGATATCACGGAGGAAATCGGCGGTTTCCGGTCCGGCCTTGTGTTCCGAAAGGCCCGGGCCTATCACCTTCAGCCATGGGCCAGGCCCTCGACAGGAGCGAGCGGAGCGATCAGCTCGACTGGATCGACAGGCGCGCGCCACGCGCCCTTCGGCCCTATCTCAAGCTCGCCCGCATCGACCGCCCGATCGGCATTTGGCTCCTGCTCTGGCCCGCTTTCTGGAGCCTCGCGCTCGCCGGGCAGGGCGCGCCCGATCCCTGGCTCCTCCTGCTGTTTGCGCTCGGCGCGCTCATCATGCGCGGCGCCGGCTGCACCTACAACGACATCGTCGACCGGCGGATCGACGGGCGCGTCGCGCGCACGGCGAGGCGTCCGCTGCCGGCGGGCGAGATCTCGGTTCGGGGCGCGCTCGTCTTCCTCGCCCTTCAGCTTACGGCCGGGCTTGCGATCCTCTTGAGTCTCGATCCCTTCGCGATCGCGCTCGGCGCCGGCTCGCTCGTGCTGATTGCGGCTTATCCCTTCATGAAGCGCATCACCTATTGGCCCCAGGCGTTCCTGGGGCTCACCTTCAACTGGGGCGCGCTCCTGGGCTGGGCGGCGGCGAGGGGGACGATCGACTGGCCGGCGCTTGTTCTTTATGGCGCGTGCATCCTCTGGACGCTCGGCTACGACACGATCTACGCCCATCAGGACAAGGAGGACGACGCCCTCGTCGGGATCAAATCGACGGCGCTCAAACTGGGCGACAAGAGCCGCCCCTGGATCGCCGCCTTCTATGGCGGCACGGTCGGCCTGCTCGCGCTCGCGGGCGCCCTCGCGCATATCGCCTGGCCTTTTTATCTCGGGCTCGCGGCGGCCGCAGGCCTGCTCGCCTGGCAGGTCGTCACCCTCAAGCTCAACGAGCCCGGCGATTGCCTCGCCAAGTTCAAGTCGAACGCGCTCGTCGGCCTCCTGCTCTTCGTCGGGCTCTTGCTGAGCGCGCTCGCCATTCCTTAAGATGCGCCGCCTTACCGCCGCGCACCGAGGCTCAGCCCTCGATGATCTCGAAGAAAGAACCCTCGAGCGGCTCGGCGCGCTCGCGAAGCCGGGCGGTGCGTTTCGCTCTGAGCGCGCGATCCTCGATCAACTCGAGGATGAAGCGGTCGAGCTGGGCCCCGGGCGCGATGACGTCGCGCGCGTGCCCGAGCATCTCCTCCTGGGTGCGCTGGACGAGCGCGCGGGCTTTCGCGGATATCGGCGTAAAGGCGACCGGCGCGCCGTCGAGCAGCAGGTTCCCGTGGCGAGTGAGATAGCAGAAGACATGATCGTCCATGCCCGGCCCGTCCGCCTCCATGCCCGGCCCGTCCGGCTCCAGGCGCGCGCCCGTGAGCCGGCCATAGGCGTAGTTCACGCCGGCGATCTCGGTTGCGTGCATGAGCGCGAGCTGCACCCGGTCGAGATAGGTGATCGAGACCGTGACCGCGGTGCCGGGCGATGGCGTGAGCGTCGCCGGGATCGAGCCGTAGGGCGCGAAATGGGGCGCGAAGACGATGTCGAAATCCTTGAGCCGCGCGCGCAGCACGGGGATCACCTCGTCACGGCCGGTGTCGCGGAATTTGCGCTCAAGGTGGGCCGGCGCACCGTTCGAGCCGTGGGCGATGACCGGCACCCTCTCCGCCATCGGGGCGGGGCGCGCGATGCCCTCGTGCCTCAGATAATCGGCGAAGGCGAGCCGGACGCCGCGCTGGCGGATCTCGGCCCGTTCGAGGCGCCCGCCTTCGAGCCGATCGCCCCGAAGGCGGACGAGCTCGAGCGCGCTCCCGTTGCAATAGAGGTAGGAATGAGCGGGCCGGGCGAAGGGGTAGGCCTTGGCGCGCGCCACGAGGCCGGCGCGTTCGGCCCCCTCCCCCGCGCGTGACGGGCTTTTCTCCATCGCTCGTCTATACTAGCCGAAACCACGGATAAGCGCCGCCATGCCCTATTCCTCGCTTCGCGACTTCATCGAGCGCCTCGAAGGCGCCGGACGCTTGAAGCGGGTCGCCGAGCCGGTCTCGCCCGAGCTCGAGATGACCGAGATCCAGACCCGCCTGATCGCGGAAAAAGGCCCCGCCGTCCTGTTCGAGAACGTGATCGCGAAGGACGGGCGGAGATTCGAGATGCCGGTGCTCGTCAACCTGTTCGGCACCCTCGAGCGCGTCGCCTGGGGGATGGACCGCGAGCCCGGGAATCTGCGCGAACTGGGCGAGACCCTCGCCTTCCTGCGCCAGCCCGAGCCGCCGGGCGGCTGGCGCGAGGCGTTCGAGATGCTCCCGCTCCTGAAGACCGCGATGGCGATGAAGCCCAAGACCGTCGCGCGCGCGCCCTGCCAGGAGGTCGTGCTCGAAGGCGAGGCGATCGATCTCGCACGCCTTCCGGTTCAGACCTGCTGGCCCGGCGAGCCGGCGCCGCTCATCACCTGGCCCCTGGTGGTGACCGAGGGGCCGGGCGACGACCCGATCGACTCGACCAATCTCGGGATCTACCGGATGCAGGTCACCGGGCCGCGCACGACCTATATGCGCTGGCTCAAACATCGGGGGGGCGCTCAGCACCACCAGCGCACGCGCGCGACGAGCGATCGGCCCTTGCCGGCCGCCGCCGTGATCGGCGCGGACCCCGGAACCATCCTGGCCGCAGTGACGCCGATTCCCGACACGCTCTCGGAATATCAGTTCGCCGGGCTGCTTCGGGGCCGAAGGGTCGAGCTCGTGCGCTGCAAGACGATCCCGCTCCGGGTCCCCGCCCAGGCCGAGATCGTGCTCGAGGGCCATGTCAGCCTGAGCGACTATGGCGACGAGGGGCCGTTCGGCGATCACACGGGCTATTACAACGCGGTCGAGAAATTCCCGGTGTTCACGATCTCGGCGATCACCATGCGCGAGAAGCCGATTTATCTCAGCACCTATACCGGCCGCCCGCCGGACGAGCCCTCGATCCTGGGTGAAGCCCTGAACGAGATCTTCGTGCCGCTCCTCATCCAGCAGTTTCCCGAGATCGTCGATTTCTACCTGCCGCCCGAGGGCTGCTCCTACCGCATCGCGGTAGTCTCGATCCGCAAGAGCTATCCGGGCCAGGCCAAGCGCGCGATGATGGCGGTGTGGTCGTACTTGCGCCAGTTCATCTACACGAAATGGGTGATCGTCGTGGACGACGATATCGACGCGCGCGATTGGAAGGACGTGATGTGGGCGGTGGCGACCCGCATGGACCCGGCACGCGACGTCACGATCATCGAGAACACGCCGATCGACTATCTCGACTTCGCGAGCCCCGAGACCGGGCTCGGCTCGAAGATCGGGCTCGACGCGACCACCAAGATCGGGCCTGAGACGGCGCGCGAATGGGGCCGCAAGATCCGCATGTCCGATGAGATGATCGAGGAGGTCACGCGCAAATGGGAGTCCTACGGCCTTCCGGGCTCGGGCAAGCCGGTCTGGAAATGATCGAGAGCCGGCCCCCGCCCTCGAAACCCGCCTACTTTGTCTTTATAATAAGACTCGATATAAGGCCCATCGCATTCCACACCCCCGATCGCCCATGACCGAAACCGCCACCCAACCCCTCGAGCTCCTTTCCGAGCTCATCGAGAAGACGAAGCAAAACGGCGCCGAGGCCGCCGACGCGATCTATATGGAGGGGCGTTCGCTCTCGGTCTCCTGGCGGCTCGGCAAGTCCGAAGGGATCGAGCACGCCGAGGCGGCCGAGGTCGGCTTGCGCGCCCTCATCGGCAAGAAGCAGGCGATCGCCTCCTCGACCGACCTCTCGGGAAACGCCCTCGACGAGCTCGCCCGGCGCGTGCCCGCGATGGCGAAGAGCGTGCCCGACGATCCCTTCTGCGGGCTCGCGGACAAGGCGCTCCTCGCACGCGCGATCCCCGATCTCGAGCTCCTGGACTCGGCCGAGCCCACGCCCGAGCGCCTGATGGAGATGGCGGCGGCGGCGGAAGACGCGGCGCGCGCGGTCGAGGGCATCACCAACTCGGAGGGCGCGGGCGCGGGCTTCGGCGCGAGCCGGGTCGCGCTCGCGACCAGCGACGGCTTCGCCGGGGAATATTCCGGCACCAACTACTCGGTCTCCGCCTCGGTGCTCGCGGGCGAGGGCACCCACATGGAGCGCGACTACGACTACGCCCAGGCCTGCTTCCTCGAAGACCTCGAGGCGCCCGAGGCGATCGGCCGGCGCGCGGGCGAGCGCGCGGTGAAGAGGCTCGAGCCCCGCAAGGTCGCCTCCCAGCAGATTCCGGTGGTCTACGATCAGCGCGTCGCGGGCGGCCTGCTCCGCCATTTCGCACGCGCGATCAACGGCGCCGCGATCGCCCGGGGCACGAGCTTCCTGAAAGATTCACTCGATAAACCCGTCTTCGCCAAGGGCATCCGGATCACCGACGACCCCCGAAAGCTCCGGGGCCTGCGCTCGCGCCCGTTCGACGGCGAAGGGGTCGCGACCGGCGCCCTGGACCTCATCGAGGACGGCCGCTTGACGAGCTGGCTCCTGGAATCGCGCTCGGCCCGTCAATTGAAACTCGTCACCAAGGGCCATGCCGGGCGCGGCGTCGCCGGGCTGCCCGCGCCGGGGGTCTCGAATCTGTATCTCAACCCCGGTGAGGCGAGCCCGGCCGAGCTCATCGCCGACATCGATCAGGGCTTCCTCGTCACCGAGTTGATCGGCATGGGGGTCAACGGGGTGACCGGCGATTACAGCCGCGGCGCGGGAGGCTTCTGGATCGAGAAGGGCGAGCTCACCGGGAATCTGAAAGAGATGTTCGCGCGCGCGCTGCCCGCGAACGACCTCGCCTTCCGTTACGGCATCGACGCGCCCACCGTCCGGATCGACGGCATGACACTCGCCGGCGCCTAGGCGGGCCGAAGCGTGCCCACAAGCGCCGCCGATCGCGCCATCGATCACGCCTTGCTCTCCGACGCCGTGCGCGCGGCGGGAGCGATCGCGAAACGCTACTTCCGCAGCGATCAGAAGGTCTGGGAGAAGCAGCCCGGGCATCCTGTCGGCGAGGCCGACATCGCGGTGAACGAGTGGCTTCAGAAGCAACTGAGCGGCGCCCGGCCCGATTACGGCTGGCTCTCCGAGGAGAGCGCGGACGGGCCCGCGCGGCTCAGCGCGCGCCGCGTCTGGGTCGTCGATCCGATCGACGGCACCCGGAGCTTCCTGAAAGGGTGCACGGAATTCGCCATCGCCGCGGCGCTCATCGAGCAGGGCCGGCCCTCGGCCGCCGTGGTCTTCAACCCGGCGACCGATGAATTCTTCGAGGCGGTTCGCGGCCAGGGCGCGCGGCTCAATGGAAACGCCATCTCGGTGAGCGCGACCACGCGCCTCGAGGACGCCCGGCTGGTCTCGAGCCGCACCGAGATGGAGCGCAAGACCTGGGCCGACCGCTTCAAGGGCAACCCGATCACGCCGATCAGCTCGATCGCCTACAAGCTCGCGCTCGTCGCCGCCGGGCGCTTCGACGCCCTCATCAGCCTTTGGGGCAAGCACGAGTGGGACCTCGCCGCGGGCGATCTCCTGGTCTCGGAAGCGGGCGGGCACGTGACGACCGCCGAAGGCGAGGCGCTCGCCTACAACCGAGAGAACTCGCGCCTGCCCAGTTGCGTGGCCAGCAACGGGCGGCTGCATGACGCCCTGATGGCCGCGCTTGAGCCCTGAGCCGGAGGCCTGCTTGGCGCGCGCTTTCGCCCCTCGGCGCGATTGGCCGTGCGCTCGGCCCCGTGATATCTTTCGCCCCCGGGGAATCCTTGAATGAATTCGATGGCTTATAGGGCGGCCTCGCCGGACGATCCAAGCGCCAAGCCGGACCACTCGACGCGCGTGCTGCTCACGCGGCTCTTGCGCGATCACGTGCGCCCGCATCTTCGGAGCCTGCTGCTCGCGGTTCTCTGCATGGCATTCACCGCGGGCGCGACCGCGTCGCTCGCCTATCTCATGGAGCCCATGCTCGACGACGTCTTCATCCGCAAGGACCGCACCCTCCTCTATATCGTGCCCATCGCGATTCTCGTTATTTCGCTCATCAAGGGCGCGGCGACCTATAGCGAGGCGGTGCTCATGGCCTTCGTCGGCCAACGAATCATCGCCGATTTTCAGAAGAAGCTGTTCGCCCACTTCATGCGCCTCGACCTCGCCTTCTTCCACGCTTCAGGCTCGGGCCGGCTGGTCTCGCGCTTCACCAACGACGTGAACATGATGCGCAACGCCGTCTCGCGGGTGCTGACCGGCACGGTGAAGGATTCGCTGACGCTCCTCTTCCTCCTCGGGGTCATGATCGAGAAGGACTGGCGGCTCGCGATTATTGGCCTCGTCATCATGCCGCTCGCGATCTATCCCATCGTGCGGATCGGCAAGCGCATGCGCAAAATCTCGCGCAGCGCGCTCGCCGAGTTCGGCCAGTTCACCGCGCGGCTGAACGAGACCTTCCAGGGCGCACGCCATGTCAAGGCCTACAACATGGAAGAACAGGAGGCCGAGCGCACGAACCGCCTGGTCGAAAGCCTCTTCGGGCTCGTCTATAAATCCTACCGGATACGCTCGCTGAGCGCGCCCATAATGGAGACCTTGGGCGGCGTCGCGCTGGCGGGCATCATCCTCTATGGCGGCTGGCGCGTGATCGAGGGCGCGACCACGCCGGGCGAGTTCTTCGCCTTCGTGACGGCCATGTTGCTTGCCTACAAGCCGCTGAAAAGTCTCGCGAACCTCAACGCCAACCTCCAGGAGGGCCTGGCCGCGAGCCAACGGATCTTCGACATGCTCGATCTGGAGCCCGAGATCAAGGACCCGCCGGACGCCAAGGTGCTCGAGATCGAGGGCGGCTCGGTCACCTTCGAGCGCGTCTCCTTCGCCTATATCCCGGAGATCCCCGCCATCGAAGACGTCTCCTTCGAGATCCCGGCGGGCGCGCGGGTCGCCCTCGTCGGCCCCTCGGGCGCCGGCAAGTCGACCATCCTCAATCTGATCCCGCGCTTCTACGATGCCAACGAAGGTCGGGTGAGAATCGACGGAACCGATGTCAGGGACGTAACGCTCAAGAGCCTGCGCGCAGCGATCGCGCTCGTCAGCCAGGAAGCCTTCCTGTTCGACGACACGATGAGGGCGAACATCGCCTATGGGCGAGCGGCGGTGACGGACGAAGAGATCGTGGCGGCGGCCAAGGCGGCGGCCGCCCACGGCTTCATCGAGGAGCTGCCCCAGGGTTACGCGACGGTGATCGGCGAACGGGGCGTGAAGCTCTCCGGCGGGCAACGCCAACGCATCGCGATCGCGCGCGCCATGCTCAAGAACGCGCCCATCCTGCTCTTGGACGAGGCGACCTCGGAGCTCGATTCGGAATCGGAGCGCCAGGTTCAAGCGGCGATCGACAGCCTCATGGAAGGGCGCACGACGCTCGTGATCGCCCACAGACTCTCGACCGTCATCGGGGCCGACCGGATCTATGTGGTCGAAGGCGGGCGGATCGTCGAGTCGGGCAGCCACGCCGAGTTGCTCGCGCGCGCTGGCACCTATGCGCGACTCTACACGCTGCAATTCGCCGAGGAAGGCGGCGAGGTGCGCGCGGCCGAAGGCGGAGCGTAGGCCATGTCGCTCGCGAGGCGGATCGCCGCCAATGACGGGCTGCGATCCTTCCTTTGCTGGCTGGGCGCGGGCTACATCCGCCTGGTCTATCGAACGAGCCGCTGGCAAGCGGTGCGGCCTGAGATCCCGAACGCCTTCTGGGACGAGGGCAAGGGCTTCATCCTCGCCTTCTGGCACGGGCGGGGCCTGATGATGCCCTGTTGCTGGAAGAAGGGCGCGCCCATGAAGATGCTGATCTCCCAGCACCGCGACGGCGAACTGATCGCCAAGATGATCCGGCATTTCGGATTGGGCACGGTCCGGGGTTCGACCAAGCGAGGCGGCTCGGGCGCGCTGCGTCAGATGGTCAAGGCGCTGTCATCGGACGCCTGTGTCGGGATCACGCCGGACGGTCCCCAGGGCCCGCGCATGCGCGCCAATCCAGGCGCGATCACCGTGGCGCGGCTCTCAGGCCGACCGATCCTCCCGGTCGCCTATTCGCTCTCGCGCCGGCGCGTACTCTCGAGCTGGGATCGCTTCGTGATCGCGTTTCCTTTCGCGCGCGGCGCCCTCGTCTGGGGCGAGCCGCTCCGTGTCGCGCGCGAGGCCGACGAGGCGCGCCAGGAAGCGCTCAGGCGCGAGCTCGAAGACCGGCTCAACCGCATCACCGAGGAGGCGGACCGCCTGGTCGGGCAGAGCGTCGTGAAACCGGCCGCCGATCCGGGCGCCCCAGAGCGATGACGCCCGAGCTCTACCGAGCGCTCACGACGCTCGTGACGCCCCTCATCCGCGTCCACCTCGCCCGACGCGCGCGTCG
>JAPUJA010000207.1 GCA_027296525.1 Pseudomonadota bacterium
CACGGCGACTTCGTGGCGCTCACCGAGCATGACGGGATGATCATCTTTGGCCGCTCGGACGCGACGCTCAATCCGGGCGGCGTGCGTATCGGCACGGCCGAGATTTACCGGCAGGTCGAGCAGGTCGACGAGGTCGTCGAGTCGATCGTCATCGGCCAGGAGTGGGAGGGCGACACGCGCATCGTCCTGTTCGTCCGGCTCGGTGATGGTGCGCGTCTCGATGAGGCGTTGCGAGAGAAAATCAAACAGCGTATCCGCGAGAACTGCACGCCGCGCCATGTGCCCGCCAAGATCGTCGCGGTGGCCGACATCCCGCGCACCAAGTCGGGCAAGATCGTCGAGCTCGCCGTGCGCGACGTGGTGCATGGCCGGCCCGTGAAGAATATCGAGGCGCTCGCCAACGCCGACGCGCTCGCCTTCTACCGCGACCTCCCTGAGCTGAAAGGGGCTTGAGCCCTCGCGCGCCGGCGGTTTTTCAGCCACCGCCTAGCTTGCCGGCTCGCCTTCCGCCGGCTTCTCCTCCCGTTCGAGCCGTCGGACCTCCCCCGCCATGCGCCCGGCCCACATCAGGGCGTACATGTGGAAGTCGCCGATCACGCTCAAGACCGGGTGGCGGAAGGTCCCTGGGCGGTTCTTTTCGATGAACGCGTGGGAGGCCCAGGCGAAGCCGTAGCCCGAGAGGGGCGCGGCGATGAGAAACCAGGCGGAGGGCCAGGCCGCGGCGAGGGCGATGCAGGCGATCGCCCCGCTCGTGCCGGCGAAATGGAAAAGCCGCGTTGCCGGGCGCCGGTGGGCCTGGACGTAGTGCGGCCAGAAGGCGTGGTAATTCATGGTCGCTTGCCTTTTCGAGGGACGCTTTTAGCAAAAATGATCCTCCGGCGTCAGGCCCTTGGCTCGGGGGTGTTTGCAAGTGGACCGGCCCGCGGACTAAGCTCAAAAGCTCCATCCACGGCGGCAACGCCCCAACGGGAGACTGGTGATGGCGCAAACGGCACCCATCTGTGATTTTGGTCGGCCCGCCCTCGGTTTCGACCTCGAGGGCACCGACGGGAAGCGCTACGGGTTGCAGGACGTGAAGGGCGCGAACGGCCTGCTCGTCATGTTCATCTGCAATCACTGCCCTTATGTGAAGGCGATCCTCGAGCGCCTCGTCCGGGATACCGGCGAGTTGAAGAGCCACGGCGTCGGGAGCGTCGGGATCATGCCGAACGATACGCAGAGCTATCCCGACGACTCGTTCGACAATATGAAGCGTGTGGCCGAGCGGTACGGCTTTCCGTTTCCTTATGTGATCGATCGCACGCAAGAGGTCGCGCGCGCCTACGAGGCGGTCTGTACGCCCGACTTCTTCGGCTTCAACAAGGATCTCGAGCTGCAATACCGGGGCCGGCTCGATGTCTCGCGCACGACACCGGTGGCGAACGCGCGCCGGGAGCTGTTTGAGGCGATGCTCGGTATCGCCCGCACCGGCCGGGGGCCCGAGGAACAGACCGCGAGCCTGGGCTGCTCGATCAAATGGCGTCACGGCGGTTGAGCGCGCGCGAAACCGCAGCCCTCGGCGGGGTAATGACGGAAACCCAGGGGCGGTGTAGTATCCGCCCGCCGTTCCAAGAGCTTAGATGCTGAATCGTCATCTGGGCCCGGGGCGCTTCAACGAGGTGGAATGATGGGGCCGATCGGAGGCGAGGCGTGAGTCACTTATTCCGCGAGGTCGACGAAGAGGTCCGCCGCGACCGCGTCGTTCAGCTCTGGCGGCGTTACTGGAAATACGTCCTCGCCGGCGCGCTGCTTGCGCTCCTGGTCGCGGGCGCCGTGGTCGGTTGGCAGGAATATCGGGAGGCCCAGCTTCGTGCCGACGGCGAGCGATTCAGCCACGCACTTTCGGAGCTCGAGGCCGGCCAGGCCGCGGCCGCGGCCGACTCCTTCGCGCTGCTCGCGAGCGAGGGCACGGCGGGCTACGCGGTGCTCGCCCAGCTGCGCGAGGCCGAGGCGCTCGTGCAAGCCGGTGACGGAGAGGCGGCGGTCATCGTCTATGACCGTCTGGCGGCGGATGGAGGGGCGGACGACGTGTATCGCGAGCTCGCCGCCCTTTACGCGGCCGAACTTCGCATCGACAAGGCGCCCCTCGATGAGATCGAGCGACGGCTCGCGCCCCTCGCGGCGAGCGGCTCGCCCTGGCGGTTTCTCGCCCAGGAACTCCTCGCCGTGGCGAACCTGCGGGCCGGGCGGAGTGAGACCGCGCGCGAGGCGCTCGCGGGCCTCGCCCAGGATCCCGAGCTTCCGCTCGGCTCGCGCCGGCGGGTGAACGAGATGCTCGCCGCACTGGGCGGCCCTTAAGGAAGGCCTGTCGTGGACTTTCGGCGCCTCGCGGCTCTCTTGCCCGCGCTTGCCCTGCTCGCGCTCGCGGCCTGTGGCGAGGACGAGGTGCCGCTTCCCGGCGTGCGCATCTCGGTGCTCCCGCTCGTGCGGGCTCTCTCCCCCGACCCCGAGATCGCCAATCTCGAAATCAAGCTGCCGCGTCCCCAGCCCAACCGCGAATGGCCTCAGAGCAGCGGCTATCCCAATCATGCCATGCACCACCTGGCGGCCGGCGGGGCGCTTGCCCTCGCCTGGTCGATCAGGGTGGGTGAGGGCTCGGACGATGAGGTCAGCCTGTTGACGCCGCCGGTGGTGGGTGGCGGGCTGGTGTTCACGACCGATGCGCTGAACCGCGTCTCGGCCATCGACGCGCGCAGCGGCCGGCGGCTCTGGAGCGTCGACCTGATCCCCGAATATGAGGAGGACAGCGTGTTCGCCGGGGGCTTGGCCTATGCCGACGGCCGGCTCTATGTGACGACCGGCTTGGGCGAGGTCTTCGCCTTGGACGCGGCTCGAGGCCAGGCGATCTGGCGTCAGTCTCTCGCCACGCCGATTAGGGCGCAGCCCGCGGTGGCGGGCGGGCGCGTCTTCGTCATCACCTACGACAATCGGCTCTTCGCCCTGTCGGCGGAGGATGGCCACGAGCTCTGGTCCTATACCGGCCTCAGCGAGACCGCAGGCATCTTGGGCAGCGGGACGCCAGCCGTCGAGGGGGGCAGCGTGATCGCGCCCTTCTCCTCGGGCGAGCTCGTGGCGCTTTCGGTCGAAGGGGGGCGGGTCCTCTGGATCGATTCGCTGATTTTTCAGGCGCGCACCGGCGGGCTCGCGAGCTTGAGCGACATACAGGGCGATCCGGTGGTCGACCGCGGCACGGTGTACGCCGTCAGTCATTCCGGCGGCATGGTCGCAATCGACCTCAGCACGGGAGCCCGCGTCTGGGAGCAGGACCTCTCCGGCCAGCACACGCCCTGGATCGTGGGCGATTTCATCTACAGCATGACGAACGACGGCGAGCTCGTCTGCGTGCTGCGCGAGAACGGCCGCATCCGATGGATCCGGGAGCTTCCGGGCTATATGGATCCGGAGGATCGGGAGGATCCGATCTATTGGAGCGGTCCCTTGCTGATCGGCGACCGGTTGCTCGTCGCAGGCACGAACGGGGAGGTACTTGCGCTCTCGCCTTACACGGGGAAATATCTGAGCGTCGTTCGTTTGCCCGATCCCGTGCGTCTGCCGCCCATCGCGGCCGATGGCACGGTGTATCTCCTGACCGAAGAGGCGCGGCTCTTCGCGCTGCGCTAGGTCGCGCGCCCGGCTTTGCTAGAGTCTTTGGCGAACGTAAGCTTTGATGTCCTTCACGGTCGTGATCGCGGGTCGCCCCAATGTGGGCAAGTCGACCCTGTTCAACCGCCTGCTCGGCAAGGCCGAGGCCCTGGTGGACCGGACCCCGGGGGTGACGCGCGACTGGCGCGAGGGTGAGGGCCGGATCGGCCCGCTCCGTTTTCGCGTGATCGACACGGGCGGCTATGAGGGCGGCCATGATCTGGTCGCCCAGGTGCGCGCTCAGACCGAGCGGGCGCTTGGCCAGGCCGACCTCGCACTCCTCCTCCTCGACGGTCAGGCGGGGGTGACGCCGCTGGATGAGGAGTTCGCCGTCTGGCTCCGCCGGCACGACGTCGCGGTGCTCGCCGTGGTCAACAAATGCGAGAGCCCGAAAAGCCATGCCGGGATCGATGAGGCCTTCGCGCTCGGCTTCGGCGATCCGGTCGCGATCTCGGCGCTCCACGGCGAGGGCATGGGCGATCTCTACGACGCGCTCCTGCCCTACGCGCCCTCCGCCGAGCCCGGCGAAGAGGAAGAGGAGGACGCGCCGCTCCGCCTGGCCGTGATCGGCCGCCCCAACGTCGGCAAATCCACGCTCGTCAATCGCCTGATCCGGGAAGAGCGCCTGATCACGGGGCCCGAGCCGGGCATCACCCGTGAGGCGATCGCGATTCGCTGGAAGCTCCGCGGGCGGGAGATCGAGCTCGTGGATACCGCTGGGGTTCGCAAGCCCGCGCGCGTCACGACGCGACTCGAGAAACTCTCCATCGGCGATACCCTCAAGGCTGTCGGCTTCGCCCATGTCGTCCTGCTCGTGATGGACGCCCATCACGCCCTGGAAAAACAGGATCTCGCGCTCGGGGCGCTCGCCGCCGACGAGGGCCGCGCGCTGGTGATCGCCGCCAACAAGTGGGACCTGATCACGAACCGCCGTGAGGCGCTCAAGGAACTGAAGGCGCGTCTGGCGGAGACCCTTCCTCAGGTCAAGGGCGTCCCGGTGATCGCGCTTTCCGCGCTCACGGGCCGGGGCGTTTCGCGCCTCCTGCCCGCGGTCTTGAGGGCTGAGGAGATCTGGTGCCGCCGCATCTCGACCGGCCGGCTCAACCGGTGGCTGAGCGATGCGACGACGCGCCATCCGCCGCCCATGGTCGCGGGACGGCGGCTGAAGCTGCGCTACGTCACGCAAGTGAAGACGCGCCCGCCCACCTTCGCCCTGTTCGCGAGCCGGCCCGAGAAATTGCCGCGCGCCTATCGGCGCTACCTCGTGAACGGGCTTCGCGAGGCGTTTGGGCTCGCGGGCGTGCCGCTGCGCCTGCTCCTGCCCAAGGGCGAGAATCCCTATGCCAAGAAGGCCTGAGCCTTTGCGTTGAGCCCGGTTCGGCGGGATAATCCCGCGCCCGTGACGGCACCTGTGGTGACGGCACCTGTATTGCGCGAAGAGGAAGCGATGGTGGAGCAAGCGGCGGCACGAAACGGCGATCGCGGCCTCGACGCCAAGATCGCCAGGCTCAGCGCGCGCCGGCGGGACGGCCATGCGCTCGATCAGTGCTTCTATGCCGATCCCGATGTCTTCCGGCGTGACGTCGAGCGGATCTTCCTCGGCCATTGGCTCTGTGTGGGCCACGCGAGCCGCGCCGCCCAGCCGGGCGATTACTTCCTCTTCGAGGTCGCGGGCGAGTCGGTGATCATCGTGCGCGGGCGCGACCGGGAGCTGCGCGCGCTCGTCAATGTCTGCCGGCATCGCGGCTCTCACGTCTGCTACGAGGCCTCAGGTCACGCCAAGGTCTTCGTCTGCCCCTACCACGCCTGGGCCTACGAGCTCGACGGGGCCTTGCGCTCGGCGCGCCACATGCCGGCGGATTTCGACCGCTCGGGCCACGGGCTCAAGAAAATCCATCTGCGCGTCGTCGAAGGCTTGATCTTCATCAACTTCGCCGATGAGCCCATCGGTTTTGGCGACGCGGAAAAGGTCGTGCGCGCGAGCGCGGGCCCCTATGGCTGGGGCACGGCGCGGCTCGCCCACCGCGAGGTCTACGAAATCGCGGCCAACTGGAAGCTCGCGGTCGAGAACTATGTCGAGTGCTACCACTGCGCGCCCGCCCATCCGGAGTACGCGAAGCTGCACGCGAACGAGCAGCCTCGCGAAAAGACGATCGAGGTGAACGCCGAGATGCGGGAACGCACCGCGAAGCTCGGGATCGACATACCGGAGATCGATCACTGGACGACGCTCGCGCCCGCGGGCGAGGAGGGCGCGCTGTGCATGCGTTCAGCGATGCGCGACGGCAAGGTGTCGGGGAGCGACAATGGCGGGCCCGTCGCGCCGCTGATGGGTGATTTCAAGGATTACGACGCGGGCGTGACCTTCTTCCATGTCGGGGTTTCGAGCTACTTCCTCGCCTATCCGGACCACGGGTTGATGTATCGCTTCATCCCGAAGACGACGCAGACGAGCGCGATGGAGGTGACCTGGCTCGTGCGGGGCGACGCCCGAGAGGGGGTCGATTACGATTTCGACCGGCTGACCTGGCTGTGGAAGGTGACGAGCGAGGCGGACAAGACGATCATCGAGCACAACCAGCAGGGGATCGACTCGCGCTTCTACACGCCCGGGCCCTATTCGCCCATGGAGAGCGCCGCGAGCCGTCTCGTCGAGTGGTATCTCGCCGAGATCGCCTGAGCGCGCTCGCCCCTCCGTCGCTCGTGCCCTATTGCGCGCGCAGGGTTTCGCCGCTCTTCGTGCAATCGGATGAGGCGAGCTCGACGAAGGCGTCCGTGACGGCTTCGGGCGGGGTCTGGGTATCCGGGTCTTCGCCGGGAAAGGCCTCGGCGCGCATCCGCGTGCGCGCCACCCCCGGATCGAGGATGTTGACCTTGAGGTTGGTCTTCCGGAGCTCGTTGGCGTAGACCCGCGCCATCGCCTCGAGACCCGCCTTGCTGACCGCATAGGCGCCCCAATAGGCCTTGGCGCTGTCGGCGATCGCCGACGTGACGAAGATCGCCCGTCCGGCGCTTGAGGCGCGCAGGAGGGGATCGAGGCTCCTCACGAGCCGCCAGTTGGCGGTGAGGTTGAGCGCGATCACCTTGTCCCAGAGCGCGGGCTCGTAATGGGCCAGCGGCGTAAGTGCGCCGAGCATGGCGGCGTTGGCCACGAGCACGTCGAGGCGGCCCCAACGTTGCGCGAGGCTCAAGCCCAGGCGGTCCGCGGCGCCCTCCTCGGTGAGGTCGAGCGGAACGAGCGTTGCCTTGCCGCCCGCTTCGCGCACCCGATCGTCGGTCTCCTCGAGCCCGCCCACGGTGCGCGCCACGAGAACGAGCTCGGCGCCTTCGCGGGCGAAGCGCTCGGCCACCGCCGCCCCGATGCCCCTCGAGGCGCCGGTGATCAGCGCGAGCCGCCCGTCGAGGAGGCGCGTGTTCACACCTGATCGTCGAGGAGGGACAGCTGATTGGGTGTGGATTCGGCGTTGCAATCGGCGAGCGGCACGGGATAGTCGCCCGAAAAGCACGCGTCGCAATATTGCGGCCGTTCCGCGTCGCGCCCGCGCAGCCCCATCGCGCGGTAGAGACCGTCGATCGAGATGAAGGCGAGGCTGTCGACCCCGATGAGGCGCGCCATACCCTCGACGTCGTGCTGCGAGGCGAGCAGCTTCGCGCGGTCGGGCGTGTCGACGCCGTAGAAGCATGAGTGCGTGATCGGCGGGCTCGCGATCCGCATGTGGACTTCGCGCGCGCCCGCGTTGCGCACCATCTCGACGATCTTGGTCGAGGTGGTGCCGCGAACGATGCTGTCGTCGACGAGCACGACCCGCTTGCCGTCGAGTGTGCCTTGGTTCGCGCTGTGCTTCAGGCGCACCCCGAGATGGCGGATCTGGTCGGTGGGCTCGATGAAGGTGCGCCCCACATAGTGGTTGCGGATGATGCCGAGCTCGAAGGGAAGCTTGGCCTCGGCGGCGTAGCCGATGGCCCCGGGAATCCCTGAGTCGGGAATCGGCACGACGAGGTCTGCTTCCACGCCGTTTTCGCGTGCGAGCTCGACGCCGATCCGCTTGCGCGCCTCGTACACGTTCGTGCCCTCGACGATGCTGTCGGGCCGCGCGAAGTAGATGAACTCGAAGATGCAGAAGCGTTTGTCCCGGTGAGGGAAGGGCTTGAGATTCTCGAGGCCCTTATTGTCGATCACGACGAGTTCGCCCGCTTCCAAATCTCTTAAAGTGCGCGCGCCGATGATGTCGAAGGCGCAGCTCTCGGAGGCCAGAAGCGGAGCGCCCTCGAGTTCGCCCAGCACGAGAGGCCTGATGCCGCTGGGATCGCGCACCCCGATCATCGCATCGTTCGTGAGGACGACGAGCGAGTAGGCGCCTTGCGCTTGTTTGAGCGCGTCGATCACCCGTTCGACGACACTGCCGTAGCTGCTCCGTGCGATGAGGTGGATGATGACTTCCGTATCGGACGTCGATTGGAAGATGCAGCCGCGCGAGACGAGCTCTTTTCTCAGGCTGTAGGCGTTCGTGAGGTTGCCGTTGTGGGCGATGGCAAGGCCGCCGAAATCGAATTCGGCGAAGAGCGGCTGCACGTTGCGCAGCACGGTCTCACCGGTGGTCGAGTAACGCACATGGCCAATCGCGGAATGGCCGCGCAAGCGCTCGATCACCTCGATCCTGTTGAAGCTGTCGCCCACGAGTCCGAGGCTGCGGTGGCTGTGGAACTGCTCGCCATCGAAGGAGACGATGCCGGCCGCCTCCTGTCCGCGGTGCTGCAGCGCGTGCAGGCCGAGCGCGGTATGCGCGCTCGAATCCTTGTGTCCAAAGATGCCGAAAATCCCGCACTCGTCGCGGAACGCGTCGTCGGCGGCTTTCCTCATCGCGCGCTCACCTTTTGGGTGTCTGGCGCCATTCTACCCGATTCCACGCTCAGTCGATGGTTTCCATCAGGCCCTCGAGCGCCCGGCGCTCCCTCTCGTCGTAGCCCCCGTTCGATGGCGCGGGCTCGTCGCCGGTCTCGGGCCCCCCGCCGGTCTCGCCTTGGGTCTTTTCCCGCAAGCTCTGGACGCTCTCCTCGCCCTCCTGCCAGAGATCGGGCGGCACGATGTCGCGAATCACCTCGGCGCCTTGCTTGACCCAGGGCATGAAGCGCGCCTCCTCGACCCAGGCCGGGCGGGCATCGGGAGCGATCGCCCAGATGTAGGCGACGTAGGCGAGGCAGACGACGATCGCGCCGCGCAACAAGCCGAACACGAAGCCGAGCGAGCGGTCGACGGCGCCCAATCGGCTGCGGCGCACGCGATCCGTGATCGCGTGGGTCGCGAGCAAGAGCACCGCCAAGGCGACGAGGAAGATGCCGATCGCGGCGATGGCGTCGGCGACGAGCGGCGAGTTGATCGCCTCGCGCAGGTAAGGCTGGACGTGGGGAAAGCCGTAGGCCGTCGCGATCGCGGCGCCGACCCAGGCGGCCATCCCGAGGGATTCGCGAACAAACCCCCGCAAGAAGGCGAACGCGGCCGAGAGCAGAAGAATGACGACGATGATGACGTCGGCGGGGTTGACCGGGAAGTTTTCCATCGCGACCCGTCAGGAGACGCCGCGCGCGCGTTTGTCCGGCCGCTCGAAAATCGCGACCAGATCGACGAGCTCGGCGAGCGGGCAAAGCTCGATCCCGAGGTCCGGCACCTCGCGGCCCTCGGCGGGCGCGAAGGCGTGGCTGAAGCCGAGCTTCGCCGCCTCCTTCAGACGCGCCGCAACTTGGCCGACCGAGCGGATTTCGCCGGCGAGGCCGACCTCGCCGAACAGCACGGTCTTTTCGGGCACGGGCGTATCGGTGAGCGAGGACAAGAGCGCCGCGGCCACCGCGAGATCGGCGGCGGGCTCGGAGATGCGCAGGCCTCCCGCCACGTTGAGGTAGACGTCGTTGGCGCCGAGCGCGAGGCCGCAGCGGGCGTCGAGCACCGCGAGCAGCATGGCGAGGCGCGCGCTGTCCCAGCCGACGACGGCGCGCCGCGGGGTGGCGAGCGCGGACGAGGCGACGAGCGCCTGGATCTCGACGAGCACGGGCCGGGTGCCCTCGATGCCGGCGAACACGGCCGCGCCGGCGATCGGCCCATGCTCGGTGTTGAGAAACAACGCCGAGGGGTTGGGGACCTCGGCCAAGCCCTTGCCGGTCATCTCGAAGACGCCGATCTCATCGGTCGGCCCGAAGCGATTCTTGATGGCGCGTAAGATTCGGAACTGATGCCCGCGCTCGCCTTCGAAATAGAGCACGGTGTCCACCATGTGTTCGAGCACGCGCGGGCCGGCGATCAGCCCCTCCTTGGTCACATGGCCAACCAGGAAGAGGATCGTGCCCCGCCGTTTGGCGAAGCGAATGAGTTCCTGGGCGCCGGTGCGAAGCTGTGCCACGGTGCCCGGTGCCGAGTCGAGGGTATCGACGAACATGGTCTGGATTGAATCGATCACCACCACGTCGGGTCCGCCGGCGGGCTCGAGGTTCGTCAGGATGTCTCGTATGTTGGTCGCGGTGGCAAGCTTGACGGGCGCGTCGGCGAGCTCGAGACGCGCGGCGCGCAGGCGTATCTGATCGACGCTCTCCTCGCCCGAGATGTAGGCCGCTTGCATGCCCCCCTTGGCCAACTGGGCGACCGCCTGGAGCAGCAGTGTCGACTTCCCGATCCCCGGATCGCCGCTCACGAGGAGCGCCGAGCCCGGGACGAGACCGCCGCCGAACACGCGGTCGAGTTCCGCGATGCCGGTCTGATGACGGGCAAGCGGCGCGCTTTCGCCCGCGAGATCGCTGAACGCGAGCTTCCTTCCCTTGGCCCGGCCGAGCCCCTTGGGCGTGCTCTCGCGGGCTTCTTCCTCGACGATCGTGTTCCAGCCGCCGCAGGCGTCGCAGCGTCCGCCCCAGCGCGGATGAGCCGCGCCGCACTCTTGACACACGTAACGCGATTGCGCGCGCGCCACCTAGTCCGATCCCTCCATGCGCTTGGGCTCTGTCCAGATCATCACGATTCGCGCACCGCCATCTTGATGGGGCCCTCGGCGCGCCCGTTGATGAACTGCTCGACGTAAGCGTTGCCGCTCTCGTCGATCGCGGCGACCGGGCCCTCCCAGATGATTCTTCCGCCGTGGATCATCGCGATGCGGTCGGCGATCTTGCGCGTGCTCACCATGTCGTGGGTGATCGAGATGGTCGTCGCGCCGAGCTCTGTCCGGCACTGCACGACGAGCTCGTTGATGATGTCCGCCATGATCGGATCGAGGCCCGTCGTCGGCTCGTCGAAGAAGATGATCTCGGGGTTCGCCGCGATCGCGCGCGCGAGCGCCACGCGCTTTTGCATGCCGCCCGAGAGCTCGGCCGGATAGAGCCCCGCGACGTCGGCCCCGAGCCCCACGGAGGCAAGTTTCGCAAGCGCGATGTCTTTCGCTTCCCGCCGATCCGTGGCGCGCCCTTGAATGAGCCCGAAGGCGACGTTTTCCCATACCGGGAGGCTGTCGAACAGGGCGCTTCCCTGAAACAGCATGCCGATCTTGCGAAGCACCCGGTCGCGATCGCGCGAACGCATGGTCGTCACCTCTTCGCCGTCGATCTTCACGCTTCCGCCGTCGGCCTCGAGCAAGCCGATGATGGTCTTGATCAGGACCGACTTTCCCGTGCCGGAGCCGCCGATCACGACCAGGGATTCGCCCTCGGCGACATGGAGATCGGCGCCGTCGAGCACGATCTTCGACCCAAAGCTCTTGCGCAGGCCCCGAACCTCGATCTTCGGCCGGTCGTTGCTCATTTGGAGAAGAAGGCCTCCGTGATGATGTAGTTGAAGACGAGGATGAGGGCCGCGCCGCTCACCACGGCGTTGGTCGTCGCGGCGCCCACGCCTTGCGCGCCACCGCGCGAATTGTAGCCATGGTAGCAGCCCATGAGCACGATCAGAAAGCCGAACACCGCGGCCTTGACCAGGCCGGAGACGATGTCGAGCGTCTCCAAGGCATCGAAGATGTTTTGAATATAGACGGTCGGATTGAAGCCGAGCTTGTAGGTGCTGACGAGATAGCCGCCCATGACGCCGATGATCTCGGCCACCGCGACGAGCAGGGGAAGCGAAATGAAACCGGCGATCAGGCGCGGCGCGATCAGGTACTTGTAGGGGTTCGTCGAGAGCGTCGTCAGCGCGTCGATCTGCTCGGTCACCCGCATGGTGCCGATCTCGGCGGCCGTCGCCGCGCCCACGCGGCCCGCGACCATGAGCGCCGCGAGCACCGGACCGAGCTCGCGGGTGAGCGAGCGAACCACGATTATTGGGATCGAGCTTTCGGCGGCAAAATCCGAGAAGCCCGTATAGGTCTGCAGCACGAGGACCATGCCGGTGAAGATCGCCGTCAGGCCCACCACGGGGAGCGAGTGAAAGCCGATCTTGACCATCTGATGCAGGATCAGCTTCGGGTAGAAAGGCGGCCTGAAACAGTGCGAGCTGCTCTCGAGCGTGAACAGGGTCAGCCGGCCCGCGATGCCGAAGATGCTGAGAACGGAGCGGCCGATGAGCGCGAGCGGATTGTTCGGCACGGCCTAGTCTCCCACATACCGGCGCTCGTAGCGCCGGCCGAGGCTGGTCAGAATCTCATAGCCGGTGGTGCCGGCTTCGGCGGCCAGCGCGTCGATCGGGTGCTTCCTGCCGATCAGGGTGACCATGGTTCCAGGCCGGACGTCCTCAGGCGGGAGGGCGGAGACATCGAAGGTGGTCAGGTCCATAGAGACGCGCCCTACCATCTTGACGCGGACCGTCCCGATGTAACCGTAGGCACGGTTGCTCAGACTGCGCAAGAATCCGTCGGCATATCCGACGGCGACGGTCGCGATCCGACTTCCCCGGGTCACGCGGTGGGTCGCACCATAGCCAACGGTCATGGCCCTGTCAATTTCACGCAGTCCGATGATTTTTCCTTGCAGTTGAACGGCTTCAGCCATTGGATTCGGTTGTCCCGGAGTCGGGTTCACGCCGTAGAGCGCGACCCCCGGGCGCGCCAAATCGAAGTGATAGGCGGGGCCTAAGAAGATGCCCGAGGAGTTGGCGAGGCTCGCGGGCGAGGGGCCGAAGCGCCGGCCGAGCCTCGCTCGCGCATCTTGGAAAAGCGCGAGCTGCTCGCCATTGAGCGGGTGCGCCGGATCGTCCGCGCACGCCAGATGGCTCATCACGCAACGGAACGGGATGCCTTCGGCCCCGGCCGCGCAGAGCGCCTCGAGCTCGCTTTGCGTCAGGCCGAGGCGCGCCATCCCGGTATCGCAGTGGAGAATCGCGAGGCTCGCGCCGGCGCGCTCGATGTAGGCACGCCACGCCTCGATTTGGTCGGGTCCGTTCAAGACGGGGATGAGCCCGTGACGGGCGACCTCGTCCACCGCTTCCGCCGGCGCGCCGTTCAGGACCGCGATTTCGGCCTCGGGCAGGATCGCGCGAAGCTCGATCCCCTCCTCGATCGTCGCGACGAAGAAGCTGGCGCAGCCGGCCTCGGCCAGCGCGCGCGCCACGGGCGCGATTCCGAGCCCGTAGCCGTCGGCCTTGACCACCGCCGCACACGCCGTCTTTCCGAGACGCTCGTCGAGCTGCCGGTAGTTGCTGGCGATGGCATCGAGGTCGATGGTGAGGACGGCGCCCGCGTGATCAGAAGGGGGCGTCATCGGGCAGGCGCTCCGGATCGGCTTGATTCGAAAACTTCGTCGTCGCGTGCTCGAAATGTAATTTTCGGTTGCCGACCGGTCCGTGACGTTGCTTGGCGACGATGATTTCGGCAAGGTTGTAAACCTTGTCCATCTTCGCTTGCCACTCCCGATGCTTGTCCGAGTCCTGCGACGGCTCTCTGTGGCGCAGATAATACTCTTCGCGGTAGATGAACATGACGATGTCGGCGTCCTGCTCGATCGAGCCGGATTCACGCAGGTCGGAAAGCAGCGGGCGTTTGTCGTCGCGTTGCTCGACGGCGCGCGAGAGTTGCGAGAGTGCGAGCACGGGAACGTTGAGCTCCTTGGCGAGCGCCTTCAGCCCTTGGGTAATCTCGGAAAGCTCCTGCACGCGGTGATCGGGCCGTCCGCCGCCGGCAAGCCGCAAAAGCTGGAGATAGTCGACGACGATCAGGCCCAGGCCGTGACGCCGCTTGAGTCGCCGCGCGCGGGCGCGAAGCTGGCCGATCGTGAGCGCCGGGGTGTCGTCGATGAAGATCGGGAGCTCCGAAACCTCCCGGCTCGCCTGCACGACGCGTAGGAAGTCGTCATTGCTGAGCTTGCCGCGGCGCAGGCGATTCGAGTCGATGTTCGAGACCTCGGCGAGGATCCGCGTCGCCAGCTGCTCGGCCGACATTTCGAGCGAAAAGAAGCCGACCTTCGCCCCGTCGAGCACCCGGGCCTCGCCATCCTCGCCCGGTTCCTCGCGGTAGGCGCTGGCGGCGTTGAACGCGATGTTGGTGGCCAGCGCCGTCTTGCCCATCGAGGGCCGTCCGGCGATGATGATGAGATCGGAGGGGTGCAGGCCGCCCAAGAGCTCGTCGATATCGGTGAAGTGCGTGGCAACCCCGGTGATGCCGGTGCCGTGCTTGCACGCCGCCTCCACGCGGTTGATCGCCTCGGTAAGCGGGCCGCCGAAGGCACGCGGGCCTCCCTCCGCCGAGCCCACTTCGGCGAGGTGAAAGAGCCTCTGCTCCGCCTGCTCGATCTGATCCTGCGCGCTCTTCTCGACCTCCGCCTCGAAAGCCGTCGTGGCCATTTCCTCGCCGAGCTCGATGAGCGCGCGCCGGAGCGCGAGGTCGTGAACGATGCGCGCGTAGTGGGGCGCGTTGATGATCGTGACCGCCGATCCCGTGAGGCGCGCGAGATAAGACGCCCCGCCGATCTCGGCCAGGGCCTCGTCGTTCTCGAAATAGGTCTTCAGGGTGACGGGATTGGCAATCTGCCCGCGCTCGACGAGCTTGAGGATCGCCCCGAAGATGCGCCCGTGCACCGGCTCGAAGAAATGCTCGGGCAGCAGGAAATCGGCGACCCGGTGGACCGCTTCGTTGTTGATGAGAAGGGCGGCGAGCAAGGCCTGCTCGGCCTCGATGTTGTGGGGCAGGCTCTTGAAGGCTTCCGGCTCGTCGCCGCGCCCGGGAAGGGGGCTCACGTTGGATCGGGTCGGTTCCATCTCAGGAGAAGCTAACAACCTTATTGATCGGGCGCACTACACAAGCGTGTCGTCATAGTGAGAATCACCGGGATCGAATCCATCCACAGCCTGTCAATGACGGGGATGGATAAGCCGGCCCCGGTCGCGGCCGCCGCGGAGGCCTTCCCGGCTGTGGACAAGTCGGGGCGAGGCGCGCCCTCGCTGGCGGATTATCGCGTCGGAATGGGCAGATGACGATGGTTTTCCGATCCGGCATCGAGGCGTCTCTTCAGGCCGAGTTCTCCGGTATATGGAGATTCTTCTGTCGAGCCTACCACATCTGGGGCGTTTCATGTCGAATGCGCGCGGTGTGGGCGGGATAACCCTGTGGAAAAACCGGTGGGTACGGCGCCGCCCCGGCGCGGCGGCTCGGCGCCACGCTTAACCGGCGGACACCGGATCGCTCCAATGGGTGCGCTCCCACTCGTGGATATAATCGCGGGTGAGAGGGACGGCGTCCTGTTTTCGCGTGAGCTGAATCTGAGCAACCATGAGGTCTTGCCGACGGAAGCCGACTTCGGCGGCGGCCAAATAGTATTCCCACATCCGGCAGAAGCGCTCGTCGTAGATCTCGACAACCTTCGCGTGATTCGCCTGAAAGTTGCGTGACCAGCGTTTCAGCGTCTCGGCGTAGTGGTGCCGCAGGATTTCGATGTCGGTGACTCTCAGGCCTGTTCTTTCGATAGGTCGGAATATTTCGGAAAGCGATGGGCTGTATCCACCCGGAAATATGTATTTCCGAAACCACGGATTGGTGAGGGCCGGCCCGTCGAAGCGGGCAATGGTGTGGAGCAACGCCACGCCGTCCTCTTTGAGAAGTTCACCGACCTTCTTGAAGAACTCGAGATAGTGCTTCACCCCGACATGCTCGAACATGCCGACGGAGACGATTCGATCGTAGACCTCGGTCTCTTCCCGGTAGTCCCGCAGGCGGAAGCGCACGCGATCCGAAAGACCGAGATTCTTGGCTTGTTGTTCGGCGTATTTCTGCTGCTCGCTTGAGAGCGTGACCCCGGTTACATCGGCATTTGCCGTCTGCGCCAGGTAGATGCCGAGACCGCCCCAGCCGCAGCCGATGTCGAGCACCTTGCACCCCGGCTCCAGCCGGAGCTTGGCCGCGATGTGGCGCTTCTTGTTGAGCTGGGCCTGATCCAGACTGTCATTCGGACTCGTGAAGTAGCCGCAGGAATATTGTCGATCGGCATCGAGGAAGAGATCGAACAGCTCGTCGGACAGATCGTAGTGGTGGGCGACGTTGTGCCGAGCGCGGCCGACCGGGTTGTGCTGCGTCACGGGGCGCCACAGACAGGCCAGCCGGGTGTAGCTGCGGAGCAGCCACGTATTGTCCATCAGGTACACGTTCGCTCCGACCAAATCGAGAAAGTCGTAGACCGTGCCGTCCTCGATGGTGAGTGTTTCGTCCATATAGGCCTCGCCCGCATGGAGACGCGGGTTCCAGAAGAGCCTGTTGTGAAGCGCCCGATCGTGGAGGCGGACCGTGATCGAAGGGCCGGGCGCGCCGCTGAACTCGTGAAGCTTGCCGTCGGCGTCGATCAGCCGCAGCGTGCCCACTTTCATGAGCCGCTTGAACAGGTGTCCGGCGAGCATCGCTTTCTCCCTCCGGCTTCCTCTCGCCGATCCTTATTCGGCGTCCGGGGCTTCCGGTTCGCCGGCGGCGGGTGGCGTCTCCTCAGGCTCTGGCGCTTGGATCTCTTCGCCCACTTCCGCCGCCGGGCTCGCGGCCTCGGCCCCCTCGGCCGGCTTCAGGCGCCCGTCTGAGGTCTTCGCCTGGAGTGCCGCCTCCTCCTCGGAGCGGGCGACGTTGATCTTGACCTCGACGCTGAGCTCCGGATGGAGCGCGATCCTCACCGGGTAGGTCCCGAGCGTCTTAATCGTCGAGGCGAGCATGACCTGCTGGCGTTTGATCGGCACGCCGCTTGCTGAAATCACCTCCGCGATATCCCGCGCCGTGACCGATCCGTAGAGCTGCAGACTTTCGCTTGCTTGCCGGATCACGACCCAGGAGGAATCGGCGAGTTCGGCGGCGACCTTTTCGGCGGTGCCTCGTTTTTCAAGATTGTCCGCCTCGAGAGTCGCGCGCTCGCGTCCGAACCGTTCGATGTTCTGCGCGGTGACGCGCAGCGCCTTTCCCTTGGGCAGAAGATAATTGCGCGCGTAGCCGTTCTTGACCCGCACCCGGTCGCCCATCTGGCCGAGCTTCTCGACACGTTCGAGTAGAATGATCTCCATATTTCACTCCTGCCCGGAGCTTGACCCGAAGCCCCGCCGGCGCAATTTAAGCCATCGTTCCAGGAAACCGACAAGGGCCAAAATAGGCCCAATCCAGGGCGTCAAGAATAACAGTAGGCCATAGACCAGGATCAACAACAAGGTTCCGCCCGCGAAGCGCCGCGCAAAAGCGTGGATAACCGTGAGCCCCAGGAAGAAGAAGGGAACCGCGAAGGCGATCGCGCAGCCAATCCCGATCGCCTTGAACTCCGCGGGCCCGAAGATGCCGAGCGCGGCGGACGCGCCGAAGG
>JAPUJA010000208.1 GCA_027296525.1 Pseudomonadota bacterium
AGCGGAAGGCCTGGAGGAGCCCGCCGAAATCACGCTCGACCTCCTCGGGCGCGTAGCCGGCGACTCCGAACGCTGCGATCAGCAGCGCGGGATCGTGATTTCGAATCGCTCCGCTCGACAGCTCGATGCCGTTGCACACGATGTCGTACTGGTAGGCCAGGATGTCGAGGGGGGCTTGCGTCTCGAGCGCCTCGAGCCCGCCCTGGGGCATCGAGAAGGGGTTGTGGCTAAAGCCGATACGCTTGGTCTGCTCGTCATAGGCATACATCGGATAGTCGATGATCCAGCAGAACCGGTAAATGCCGGTCTCGTTCAGGCCAAGCTGTTCGCCCAGCCGCTTGCGCACCTCACCCGCATAGCCCGCCGCGAGCGCGGCCTTGTCGCAGCTGAAGAAGAGCGCATCGCCATCACCGACCCCGGCGCGCTCCTTCAGGAGCGCCTGCACCTCGGCGGGAATGAACTTGGCGATCGGGCCCTTGCCCTTTCCTCCTTCGAAGACGACATAACCCAAACCCGGAGCGCCCAGCGATTGAGCGAATTCGATCATCTTGTCGAAGAAACTGCGCGCTCGATCGCCGGCGCCCGGCGCCGGGATCGCGCGCACCACCCCACCCGCTTCGAGCGTCGATTTGAAGGCCCGAAATTCGACCTCCTCGCGCGCGAACAAATCGGTGACATCGACGATCTCGATCGGGTTTCGGAGATCCGGCTTGTCGGTGCCGTATTTCACCATGGCCTCGGCGAAAGGCAGGCGCGGGAACGGCAGCGATGGCAACTCACTCTCGCTGAACTCGCTGAAAAGCCCGTGCATCACGGGCTCGACCGCGTTGAAGACATCTTCCTGTTCGACGAAAGACATCTCGAGGTCGAGCTGATAGAACTCGCCCGGCGACCTATCGGCGCGCGCGTCCTCGTCGCGAAAGCAGGGCGCGATCTGAAAATAGCGATCGAAACCACCCACCATGATGAGCTGCTTGAACTGTTGGGGCGCCTGCGGGAGAGCATAAAAACTGCCGGGATGAAGACGGCTCGGCACCAGGAAGTCGCGGGCCCCCTCGGGCGAGCTTGCGGTCAAGATGGGTGTCTGGAACTCCGTAAAGCCCTGCTCGACCATCCGCCGGCGAATGCTCGCGATTATATTGGCGCGCAGCATGATGTTGCGGTGCATCCGTTCGCGCCGGAGATCGAGGTAACGGTAGCGCAGACGGATGTCCTCGCCATATTCCTGCTCGCTGTGAACGGGGAGCGGCAGGGCCTCCGCTTCGGAGAGCACGGTAAGCTCGGCGATACGCAGCTCCACATCACCGGTCGCGAGATTGGGATTGATCGTCTCCTTGCCGCGATGCACGACCTCGCCCGTCACCGTCACCACGCTCTCGAGGCGAAGCGCCGTGGCCGTCTCGAAAAGCGGATGATCCGATTCGGTGACGCACTGGGTGATCCCGTAATGGTCGCGCAGATCGATGAACAGCAGATTGCCGTGATCGCGTTTGCGCAGGATCCAACCGGAAAGGCGCGCGGTTTCGCCCACATTCGTGGCTCTCAGTGCGCCGCAGTCGTGGGTGCGGTACCGGTGCATCGTCATATCCGGGACGGGAGGCGGACGCCTCCGCGATCGTGCATCATTGAAATCGTTGCGGAAAAGCACACGGAAGGGCGGCCTTTGTCAAGGCTCGCCTGAGACCCGCCCGTCCGCGCGCCACGCCGACCCGGCTGCTTTCTTTGCGTTTGCGCCGCCATTCGGCTAAACCCCCGCGGGATGGTGGAAGAATCGAGCGGGGCGCGCGGCGGCCTGGAGGGGATGCGCCGGCGCCCTGGCAGGGTTGGTGATCATGGCCGATAGGGCGCCGCCGCCCGTCATGGCCGAGCCCGAAGCGCTCAGCGAGCTTTGCCTCTCGCTCGCCAGGGCTGACTACGTCACGATCGATACCGAATTCATGCGTGAAAAGACCTATTGGCCGAAGCTCTGCCTCGTCCAGATCGCCGGGCCCGAGCGCTCCGCCGCGATCGATCCGTTGGCCGAGGGCATGACTCTCGAACCCCTCTTCGGCCTCCTCAAGGATCCCACGGTGTTGAAGGTGTTCCATGCCGCGCGCCAAGACATCGAAATCTTCGTGCATCTCATGGGCGACGTGCCGGCGCCGATCTTCGATACCCAGGTCGCCGCCATGGTGTGCGGCTTCGGCGACGCGGTCGCCTATGAGAACCTGGCCGCCAAGCTCGCCGGAACGCGCATCGACAAGGCCATGCGCTTCACCGACTGGTCGCGTCGCCCGCTCACCGAAAAGCAAATTCTCTATGCTCTCGGCGACGTCATCCATCTCCGGCCGATCTACCGAAAGCTCGCGCAACGCCTCGAGAAAAACGGCCGCGCCGGCTGGCTTGCCGAGGAGATGGCGATACTGACCGACCCGGCGACCTATCGCCTCGAACCGGACGAGGCGTGGCGCCGGATCAAAATACGCGGCCAAGACCCGAAGAGGCTCGCCCTGCTGCGCGAACTCGCCTCTTGGCGCGAGCGCGAGGCGCGACGCCTCGACATCCCCCGCCGGCGCGTGCTGCGCGACGAGGCGCTCCTCGAGATCACCGCGAGCGCCCCCAGAAGCGAGGCCGAGCTCGAGCGGGTTCGGGGCCTGGCGCACGGCGGCCTGCGCAAATCTCTCACCGGCGGCCTGCTCGAAGCCGTCGAGCGGGGCCTTACACGGCCACCCGTGACAGCTCCCAAGCCGAAGAGAACCGACAAGGTCGGCCCGGTCATCGAATTGTTGAAGGTGCTGCTCAAGGCCAAATGCGAGTCGGCGGGGGTCGCTCAACGCCTGGTCGCGACGGCCGCCGACATCGAGCGCCTCGCGGCGGGCGAAGACGACGATATTCCCGTGCTTCGCGGCTGGCGCTTCGAGCTCTTCGGCAAGGACGCGCTGGCCCTCAAATCGGGCCGGCTCGCGCCCGCCATCGAGAGAGGACAAGTGGCGCGCATCGAACGGCCCGGCG
>JAPUJA010000209.1 GCA_027296525.1 Pseudomonadota bacterium
CGACGCGCGCGCCGTCGCCGGCAGTTTGGCCAGGTACGTTAGACGGTGGAGCCATGCGCTGATTAGATGGTATCATCAGGGAGTTGCCGACAACAGGGGAGCATCGTCATGTCGAACGTTACTGTCTACCAGGTGACCGAGGACGATCGGTCTCTCATCGACGAATTCAGGCGGCAGCCCGTCGGTCACCACAGCAGGGATTTGCAACGGCTGCTCAATCGGTTTCGCGGTGAACCGATCGAGGGCAAATACGTCCTCCTTTGCACGAAGCCACATAAGGAATGGGTGCTGGGGCAGCTCACCGGCCCCGGCAAGCCGATAAATATCTTCAAAGGGACGCGCTTCAAGAGTCTCGCAGAAGGAGAATGGGAGATCTTCAGGCGGCGGTGGCGGCGATATGCCGGGAGCAAGATCGACTAGACCCGGCCACGCCGCCGTTCCGGTTCCCGCTCGCGTTTCAGGCTGCCGAGCAAGGCTCTTGGAAACCTTGTGGGCGAGCCTTCGGTCATTTGGGAGAATGAAAAATGCTCAAGATCACCGGCTACAGTGACCAGATCAGCGTAGCTCCCGGTGAGGCGATCCGGTTCATGGTGAGCTGCGATGGTCTGAAGTCCTACACCGCCCGGATTGTCCGGATCCTATGCGGAGACGACAACCCCGAGGGCCCCGGCGTCAGGGAGACCGTCGTGAAGACGCCGCTCAAGCGATCCTACCCTGCACGAAAGCAAACTATTCATGCGGGGTCCTGCGCGGTGGTCGAAAGTCAGCCCCTTCTCGAAGACCTCGAAAGCTTCTCGGTACAGGCATTGATCTTCCCCACCACGCCGACGAAGGGGACGCAAGGGATCATCACGAAATGGTCCGATCGCAACAAGGCCGGTTTCGGCCTGGTGATCGATGATCAGGGCTCGGTCGCATTACGCCTCGGCGACGGCGAGGGCAACGTCGAGGTCATCGGCGTCGGTAAGCCGTTGGTGTCACACGAGTGGTATCTCGCCGCGGCAAGCTATGACGCGAAGAGCAGACAGGTTTGCGTATATCAAATACCCCTCGTCGACTATCCGTCAGTGGCTGACCAGGGCGCCGTAAAGAGACGGTCCACCATTCGGCGTGTAGGCGGCAACCGTGCTCCGCTCGTTTTCGCGGGGCATTACGTCCGAAGGTCGAAGGAGCAATTCATCGCCGGCGGCCATTACAACGGCAAGATCGACCGTCCCCGGCTGGCGTCCCGAGCCCTCGACGAGGCCGAAATGCACGCCCTGTTCGAGGGTCCCATCCCTCCCGCTTTGAGGGACGCCGTTGTGGGGTCGTGGGATTTCTCACGGGATATTCCGACGGAAAAGATAACGGATACGTCCGGCAATCGGTTGCACGGTGAGACCGTCAACCTGCCATCCCGGGCGATCGTCGGCTACAACTGGACCGGCGATGAAATGTGCTGGCGCCACGCGCCGCTCGAGTGGGGGGCGATACACTTCCATGACGATGACGTCTACGATGCCGGGTGGGAAGCCGACTTCGAGCTGACAATTCCGGCCAACATGAGAAGCGGACTCTATGCCGCCCAATTGCGCTCAGGCGACGCGGAGGAGTACATCCCATTCGTCGTCAAGCCAAAGCCCGGCGCGGAGGCGAAAATCGCGTTCATCCTTCCGACCGCGAGCTACATGGCGTACGGCAATGAGCATATGGCGACCGACGGCTGGTCCGTCGAGCTGCTGACCCACCGCGCGACGGAGCTGCATCCCCATCAGATCTTTTTGAATGAGCATCGGGAATACGGCCCTTCTCTTTACGACGTTCATTCTGACGGCAGTTCGGTCTATTACTCGTCAAGGCTCCGGCCGCTTTTGAATATGCGCCCGAAGCGCCAGGGCGTCCTCGGGGGGAGCGGCTCATCACTCTGGCAGTTCAACGCCGACACGCACATCGTCGATTGGCTCGAGGCGATGGGGTTCGATTATGACGTCCTGACCGACGAGGACCTCCACGACGAGGGAGTCAGAGTCTTGAGACCCTACAGAGCGGTCCTGAGTGGCACTCATCCAGAATATATATCCCAGGAAATTTACGACACCATTTACAACTACACCCGGCAGGGCGGTCGCTATATGTCCCTCGGTGCGAACGGCTTCTACGGACGCATCGCCTACCATCGGACGAAACCGGGCGTCATCGAAATCCGCTGGGACTACGGCCCCGACGCAGCGGCGCCCGGCGAATGGTATTGCAGCTTCACCGGTGAATACAGCGGGCTTTGGCGGCGTCAGGCGCGTGGCGCACCCCAGGTCGTGACTGGTGTCGGCTTTTCCGCCGAGGGGTTCGATGTGTCTTCCTATTATCGCCGTAAGCCCGACAGCTTTAACCCGCGGACTGACTTCATCTTCAAGGGTGTCGGCAAGGACGAATTGATCGGCGACTTCGGCCTCATTGGCGGGGGTGCGGCGGGGCTCGAAATCGACAGGGCCGACCGAAGCCTCGGCACGCCGCCCCATGCGCTCGTTCTCGCCTCCTCCGAAGGCCACACCGAAACATACCAGTTGGCGCTGGAGGAAATCGAGCTCAACTACCCAGCGACAGGCGGGACGGAAAACGATCTGGTCCGCGCCGACATGGTCTTCTACGAAACGCCGAATGGCGGGGCGGTCTTCTCGACCGGATCGATCGCCTGGGCCGGAAGCCTGTCGCACAACGACTATAGGAACAATGTCTCGCGCATAACGGCAAACGTGCTGAGGAGGTTTATCAGCCTCAAGCCCTTTGCGCCGAACTAGCGTGATCGTGGGGCCCGAAGACGCGCAGGAGCCAATATCGAGTGAGCTCGACTGAATGGCGTTCGCAGCGGCTCGGCGAGCGGATCTCCTTTGCTCACGGAACCGTCTGTCGATCAGGCGAGGATTGATCGCGGTCCTTGCAGAGCGCTCAGGAAGCGGATCCTCCTTTCGACCCCGGCGTCATTTGGTTTTGCCGATCGAATTCTGAAAGATTTCGACCACATCACGATGCAACCACTTTTGGGTTTCTTCTTGCGTAAGAGTTTTGAATTCATGCCCATGATCGAGCTCGTTGTCGACATCCAGGAAGAACCTGCCGTCGCCTGTGGCGTAGAGCGTCTCGACGCCCATCTCGATTCGTTGCGTCATCGAGGGCGATGAGCCCTTGCTTCCCCCGCCGGGTTGTGATGCCATGACGTACAGGGCGAGCGTCAGGGCCCGGTGATTGGATCAAGGTCGTCGAGACCGGAATGCCGTCGATCGCCGGTCCCCAGCGACCCGATCAGCGAAAGGGGAGGCTTGGGCGATGAAGCTCGGTATGTTCATGATGCCAGTCCACGATCCCACTCGGGACTTTCACACCGTCCTCAACGAGGATGTCGAGACGGCGATCCACTGCGACAGGGTGGGTTTCGACGAGTTCTGGATCGGCGAGCACTACACGAGCCGCAGTGAGCCGGTGAGCGATCCCTTCATCTTCCTCGCCAACCTCATTGCACGGACGCAGCGGATAAAGCTGGGCACGGCGGTTATTAACCTGCCGCAGCGGCACCCGGCATTGACCGCCGCCCATGCCGCGTTGCTCGATCACCTCAGTGAGGGACGCCTCTTGTTGGGCATCAGTCCGGGCGGGCTGCCCAGCGATTTCGAGCTGTTCGAAGTGACCGACGCCGACCAGCGCAAGGAGATGGCGGACGAGGCGATCGACGCGATCCTAAAGCTTTGGACCTCCGAGGCGCCGTTCGAGATCAACGGCAAGTATTGGCGCATAGCGCTCAAGGAGACCGCGCATCCCGATCTCGGCGTGGACTCTCTCCCGAGACCCTATCAGAAGCCGCATCCGCCGATCGTCTATGCGGTCATGAGCCCGAACTCGAGCAGCGTGCGCAACGCCGTCGCGCACGGCTGGGGTTTCTTCTCCGCCAACTTCATACCGACCTCGAACGTGCGCAGCCACTGGGAGGTTTACCTAGACGCGTGTGGCAAGGCGGGGCGCGCGCCGGACCCCAACGATTGGCGCGTCGCGCGCTCGATTTTCGTCGGCAAGGACGATGCCGAGGCCAAGGATTACATGCTCGATCCGGAGGGTCCCTTTGCCGCCTACTACAACTATCTTGCGACACTAATCAAAAGGTACGGCTTCCAATCCATCATGAAGCGCGACCTGGATATGCCCGACGACGAGGTGACCCCGGAGTACGCGCTCAGGGAATTCTGCATCGCAGGCGATCCCGACTCGGTCTTCGAGCAGGTCATGGCCTTCCGCGAGGACGTCGGCGATTTCGGGACAATCGTCATGACGTCCACCGATTTCCTCAACGAGAAACACGGGGCGAGGCTTCTGGATTCCATGACCTTGATGGCCCGGGGGGTGATGCCAAAGCTGAGAGCGGCCGTAGACGCCAGATCGGCCGCATAGCCTCAGGCGCGCGGACGGGGTGGTGAAGGCACGTTCGAACCTTTCGTTCGATCGCTTCAGGAACAGGTGGCGGGCGCCGGTCGTCGGCCTGGGCTACCGAGCTTCGGGGAAATTCACTTGCCGAGGCGTCGAAGCACACGGGCCTCAGCGCGGTACCCCGGCTCGGTCGCGTGGCTGCCATGCTCGGGCTGTGAGCGATGATCAAAACGCGTACGGTTTGGGGCACTTCTTGTGGCGACCCGGCCAACCATAGGGCCGGCCATACAGCCCACGGCCTCTCGTGAAAAAAATCTGACGAATGTTTTATTCTCGCCACCTCGCAATGAACTAGGCGTGGGCCCTGCCTGTCACAACCCTAGCAACCGCTCCCACATCTCGATGACCTTCTGGAGGACTGCCGACGGCGGGCGCCTCGTACCATCATCGAGGGTGATCACAAGCTGCTCCGTGCCGCTCCAGGTCCCTCTCCCCAACCGGCTTCTCCCCGCCCGAGCTGCCCCGCGCCTTTACGAGAAATCCCTCGAGTCGAACCACCCTTATCTGGCCATGAGCCTCAACAATCTGGCGGGGCTCTACCAAGCACAGGGCCGATATGCCGAGGCCGAGCCGCTTTATGAGCGTGCGCTCGCGATCGCGAAGAAGGCGCTTGGACCGGAGCGCCCCGATGTGGCCACGGCCCTGGAGAACTACGCCGCACTGCCACGGGAGACCGGACGAAGCGAAGACGCGAGAGAAATGGAAGCGCGCGCCAGGGCTGTTCGGGCCAAGCACGCCGCGGAGAACCCGTAGCGCC
>JAPUJA010000021.1 GCA_027296525.1 Pseudomonadota bacterium
CCGCCTCGCCCTCGGCCGCAACGCCGGCAATCTCCGCCTCAAGGTCGAGCGCCTGGCCGGGACCGACGGGCAACGCGGTGAAGTGGTGATGCGCGGGCTCCATTTCGCCGTGATCGACGAGGCCGACAGCGTGCTGATCGACGAAGCTCGTACGCCCCTCATCATCGCGACCGAGACCGAGCCTGCCGACGAGCAACGCTGGGCCGAGGCCGCCTTGGCCCTCGCCGACCGGCTCGAGGAGGGCCGTGACTACCATCTGCGGCACGACCGCCGCGTGGTCGAACTCACCCGTGCCGGCAAGGCGCGACTAGCCGATCTTGGCGAGGAGCGGGGTGGGCTCTGGCGAAGCCGCATCCGGCGCGAGAAGGGGGTTCGTCAAGCACTCGCCGCACGGCTTTTGTTCGACCTGGGCGAGCATTACATCCGGCGCGACGGCAAGGTACAGATCGTCGACGAGTTTTCGGGCCGGGTTATGGAAGACCGCTCCTGGAACGAGGGCATGCACCAGCTGATCGAGCTCAAGGAGGGAGTCGAGGTGACCGGCCGCAAAACAGCCACGAGCCGCACGTCCTACCAGCGCTTCTTCCGCCGCTACCAACGCCTCGCCGGGATGACCGGCACCGCGCGCGAGGTTACAGCCGAGCTCCGCGCGGTTTATCGCCTGGACGTCATCCGGGTCGAGCCGAACCGACCCTCCCGTCGTCGCGCCCTGCCGACCCGCTATCTGCCGAACCTTGCTGCAAAGCGCGAAGAAATTGCGCTCCGGGCCCGCGAAGTAGCGGCGGCGGGGCGGGCCGTTCTGATCGGCACTCGCTCGATCGCCGCCTCCCGCGAGCTCTCAGCCACCCTCGACGAAGCCGGGATCGACCATCGGGTGCTGAATGCCGAGGCCGAGGCCGAGGAGGCTGCGATCATCGCCGAAGCGGGCCGTGCCGGCCGCGTCACCGTGGCCACGAATATGGCAGGGCGTGGCGTCGACATCGGGCTTGGCCCCGGTGTAGAGGCGTCGGGTGGGCTCCACGTGATCCAATCCGAAGTTCACGACGCCCGCCGGATAGACCGTCAGCTTGCCGGTCGAGCAGGCCGTCAGGGCGAGCCCGGCAGCGTCGAGGCGATCCTGTCACTCGAGGACCCGATCCTTCGTCTGCTCCACGACGGGTGGGGCGCCTCGGGGCTCCGCGACCGGCTTTTCCGCCGTCTTGCCCCCGACCGTGCCTTCCGTAGCGCCCAGCTCAGGGCCGAGCGCGCAAATTCCCGGATCAGGAAGGATCTCCTGAAGATCGACGAGCAGACCGCATCGATGCTGGCCTTGGCGGGGAATGCCGAATGATCCCTCGTCACGTCGCCCTCGCCGTTATGGTCGCCGTCCTTCCGGCCCAGTTGGTCGCCGGTGAGGAGAGGCTCTTTCCCGACGAGCCGCTCGATTGCATCGTCCGGCCCAAGGACGTTACCGAGCTGACCAGCGAGGACGAGGGCGTGCTGACTGCCATTCTCGTCGATCGCGGCCAGACCGTGACTCGCGGCCAAGTTGTCGCCAAGCTCGATAGCCGGCTGCAGGAGAGCGCGGTTAAGCTTGCCCGCATCCGCGCCCAAAACAAGGCGGCGACCGCCGCGAGCCGGGCGCGGCTCGAATTCCGCCGGGACAAGCTTGCCCGGATCCAGAAGCTTCACCGCAAGGATGTGGTGACCCGTGCGTCGCTCGATGAAGCGAAGGTCGAGCTTCGCCTTGCCGAACTCGATCTCGAGAGCTCCACCGCTGATCGGCGGATCGCCGCTGCTGAGCTTGTCCAGGCCGAGATCCGCTACAAGCGCCGGCAGATCCGTAGCCCGGCCGATGGTGTTGTGGTCCGCGTCACTGCAACGCCCGGTGAATATGCCAGTGAGCGGACCCCGGTGATGACTATCGCCGAGCTCGACCCACTCCATGTCGAGGCCTATCTGCCGATCGCTCTTTTCCCCCACCTTGCCAAGGGTCAGGAAGCCGAAATCAGCATCGGCGCGCCATTCGATCTCGTCCGCACCGCGAAGGTCAGCGCCATCGACACGGTCTTCGACGCTGCTAGCGGCACCTTTGGCGTCCGTCTCGACCTACCCAATGCCGATCACCGACTGCCGAGCGGCATCAAATGCGTTCTACGCTTCCGCGAGGCATCGGGAGACAGTTGAGGTCACGTGCGACCGTCGCGAAGAAGGATTTTTGTAATTGCTCACCCCGGTGAAGCTGGCGCGCGCTAGAGGCGGTGTCGGCGTGACGATTTTACGCCAGATGTTGTTTTTTTCTTCTATGAGGTCGGCGGATGTGAGTCAACGTGTCGATGACTCAGCGTCCGCCGGTTCCCGACCTCGGCCGACTTTGGCAGGCGGACAAAGATGCGCTGACCATGGCGCTTTGGACGCGCCTGGATGACGCATTGGCGCGGCTCGCCGAGCTTGAGGCGAAGTTGGGCGAGCCTCCCAAGACACCGGACAACTCGTCGGTCCCACCCTCGCATGGACACAAGGCCAACAAGCCGCCTCGCCGCAAACGGCGGAAGGACGGTCGCCCCGGCGTAGGACGACAGCCACACCCCGATCCCGATCGCATCGTCGAGGCCAAGGCCGCGAGCT
>JAPUJA010000210.1 GCA_027296525.1 Pseudomonadota bacterium
GCCTGACACAGCGGTCCGGGTGGTTCGGCCAAGTCGCCGGAGGATTTCGCCGATGCGGCCGTCGTCTTCCCATTCGATGGTTCGGGAACCCGGAATCCCGCCGACACCGGGAAGGCGCTAGATTACTTTCTTGTGGCGAAACCCCGCCGGGCACGTTCCTCCGGCGGGGTTTTTCTTTGGGAGCATGCCCGTCCGCCTGCCGACTCCTGAGTGAGATTGGCGGCAATTGCCGGACAACCGGTCACTGGTTCATTATGTGAGCGGTATCATGCTTGAGTCATGAACGAATCAGAGAACCAAAGCCATCATCCGGCGCTCGCTGGCCTCGTCGAGGCGTTGGAGGAGCGGCGGCTCGATCGCCGGGAGTTCCTGCGAAGCGCGACCCTCCTCGGTCTTTCGGCCGCGGCCGCCTATGGGATGATCGGCGCCCCGCCGCCGGAGACGGGCCGTGCCGCCCATGCCGCGACGCCGCCCGTCGGTGGAACGGTCCGGATTTCGATGCGGGTGCCGGACCTCAAGCAGCCCCATATCTTTTCCTGGGTCTACGACTCCAATGTGCTGCGCCAGAGCAACGATTACCTGACGCGCACCGGGTCCGACAATGTGACGCGCCCTTCGTTGCTCGAGCGCTGGGCGCCGGCCCCCGATCTGCGCAGCTGGACTCTCCATCTGCGCCGGGACGTGAAGTGGAGCAATGGCGAGCCGTTGGTCGCGGATCACGTCATCTGGAACATGCGGCGCTGGCTGGATCCCGCGGTGGGCTCCTCGATGCTGAGCCTCATGGGGGCCTATATGCTCGACACCGTCGCGACCGGCGAGCGTGACGAGGCGGGTCAGCCGACCACCACCACGCGCTTGTGGTCGAGTGATGCGATCGAGAAGCTCGATGACTTCACCATCGAACTCCACTGCAAACGCCCCCAGCTCGCGGTGCCGGAGCATCTCTTCCACTATCCGGCCGTGATTCTCCATCCCAGTGAAGACGGCGAATGGGGCGAGGGTGCGATCGGCACCGGCGCCTTCCGCCCCGTCTCGGTCGAAACGGGCAAGCGCGTCGTGCTTCGGCGCAATGAGGCCTACTGGGACGAGGGGCCTTATCTCGATGAACTCGTCTTCATCGACCATGGCGACGATCCGGCCGCCGCGCTCGCCGCGCTCGCGTCCAAGCAGATCCACGGCATGTACGAGGCGTCGACCCTCCAATATCACGCGCTGGCGCGAATGGACCATGTCGAGCTCCACACCATTCGTTCCGCTCAAACCGGCATCGCGCGGATGCAGCCGCGCGCCGAGCCATTCGGGGATCCGCGTGTGCGCAAGGCGATGCGGCTTGCCCTGGACACCGAGAAGCTTCTCGCCATCGGCCATCTCGGCCTCGGTGATCCGGGCGAGCATCACCATGTCGCGCCGGTGCACCCCGAATACGTGCCTTTGCCTCGCCACGCCCAGGACATCGAAGGGGCGCGCCGGCTTCTCGCCGAGGCCGGTTATCCGGACGGTTTCGAGACCGAGATCGCGTGCAAGAAGGACCCCGCCTGGGAGCTCATGACCGTCCAGGCAATGAGTGAGATGTGGAAGGCGATCGGCGTCGATTGCCGAATCCGCGTGATGCCCTCGGCCCAATACTGGGATATCTGGACGGAGGCCCCCTTCGCCTTTACGTCATGGACCCATCGGCCACTCGCCATCATGACGCTCGCGCTCGCCTATCGCACGGGCGCGCCCTGGAACGAGAGCGCCTGGTCGAGCGCACCCATGGACGCGTTGCTCGCCCGCGCCGAAGGTACGCTCGATCCCGACGAGACGCGGGCCATCATGCGGGAGATCGAGATGCTCATGCAGGAGGAGGGACCGATCTGTCAGCCTTTGTGGCGGGCCGTCTTCACGCCGATGGACAAGCGGGTCAAGGGCTTTCAAATCCACCCAAGTTATTACATGTTCGCCGAGCAATGGTGGCTCGAGGAATAGATTTCGAGCGTCCCGCGGGCAGGTTGGGCGCCGCGCCGCCTGCTTTGCCGTCGATGAGCCTTCCGGGTTCGCATGTTCGTCTTCCTTAGCCGTCGCCTCCTCTTCCTCGTCGCGACTCTCCTCGTCGTATCCTTCTTGGTCTACCTGCTCAACGAGGCGGCGCCCGGCGACGTCGCGCGCAAGATCCTGGGTCCGTACGCGACCCTTGAGCAGATCGCGCTTCTGACCGAAGAGCTTGGCCTCAACCGCTCGGTTTTCATCCGCTATGGCGAGTGGCTCGGGGGTCTCTTTACCGGTGATCTCGGCTATTCGACGCTGTTCAAGGCACCCGTCGGAGAGATCATTTGGGACCGGCTGGCCAACACGGCGCTCCTCGCCGTCATCGCCTTCGCGCTCATCGTGCCGCTCTCGATCGTGCTCGGCGTCGCCGCGGGAATGCGTGAATCCGCCGCTCTCGATCGCTCGATCTCGCTTGCCAGCATCATCACGACCTCGATACCGGAATTCGCCTCGGGCGTCTTCCTCGCGAGCATTTTCGCTATTTGGCTTGGCTGGTTGCCCGGCACCTCGACACTGGTGCGCGACGGCGGCTGGTCGATCACGTCGCAGCTTGTTCTGCCCGTGGCCGTCATGGTGCTCTACGATCTGGGCTACGTCGTTCGGATGGTGCGCGCGTCGATGGCCGATGTCATGCGCGAGCCCTATATCCGTACGGCGGTGCTGAAGGGCTTGAGCTGGCCCGAGGTCGTGTTTCGCCACGCGCTGCGCAACGCGCTGATCGCCCCGTTCACCGTCATCCTCTTGCAGATCAACTACTTGGTGACCGGCGTCGTGGTGGTGGAGATGATCTTCGCCTATCCCGGGTTCGGCCGGATGATGCTGGAGGCGGCGCTCGCCCAGGACATCGCCCTGATCGAGGCGGGCGTCGTGGTCGCCGTGTTCATCGCGGTCTCGACCCAGATACTGGGCGACCTCGCCTATATGATCTTGAACCCGAGGGTCCGGCTGCGGTGAGCACGGGGTCGCCGATCCTCCCGCCCGGCGCCGCCGGCGAGCCGTTGCCGAGGACGGCGGAATTGGCGACGCTTTGGCGGCTCCTTCGCTCGCCCGTCGGGGCCCTCGGCCTGGCGCTCGTCGCCTTCTGGGTCGCCGTCGCCCTCTTCGCCCCTCTGATCGCGCCTTTCGAGCCGAACGCGAACGATTACCTCGCGCTCGCGGATCCCACCCCCTCGGGCGTGCATTGGCTCGGCACGGACAATTTGGGCCGCGACATCGTCTCGCGCCTCGCCTGGGGGGCGCGAACGGTGCTCGTGATCGTTCCGATCGCGGTCGCGGCGGCTTACGCGATCGGTTGTCTGATGGGCCTGCTCGCGGGCTATATCGGCGGCTGGGCGGACACCCTGCTCATGCGCCTCTCCGACGTGATCCTCTCCTTTCCGGTGATCATTCTCTACATGATCGTGCTCGCTCATTTCGGGCCCTCGGCGATCAATGTCATCCTCGCCGTCGCCTTCACCGCGGCGCCGTCAGTCGCGCGGATCGTGCGCGGCCTGACCCTCGATCTCAGCAACCGGCCTTATGTGGCGGCCGCTCGTCTGCGCGGGGAATCTCCCTGGTATGTCATGTTCGTCGAGATCCTGCCCAACGCGCGCGGGCCGCTGATCGTCGATGGCTGCTTGCGCATGGGCTACACGACCATCGCGATCGGCGTGCTCGGTTTCCTGGGGCTCGGATTGCCCCCGGACGATCCCAACTGGGGCGGCATGGTCAAGGACACCTACGCGCTGATGTCGGTCTACCCCCATATGTCGCTCATCCCCTGTGGCGCGATCACCTCCCTCGTGATCGGGTTCAATCTGCTTGCGGACGGCTTGCGCGAGGTCGCCGGTGACGAGTGAACCAAGCCGGGCGGGTGCGCCTTCCGTCCTGGTCTTCGATGAGGCACGGATTTCCTATCGGACGCGCGCGGACGAGCTGAACGTCGTTCCCGGCTTCAGCCTGTCGATCGGCCGCGGCGAGGCGGTCGGGCTGGTGGGCGAATCAGGCTCCGGAAAGTCGACGCTGGCCTTCGCCGCAATGGGCTATCTGGGGCATGCCGGACGGCTGGTTTCGGGGCGCATCCTGTTCGAGGGAGAGGATATGGCGGGGCTATCCGCCGGTGAGCTCCGGGCCTTGCGGGGGTTGCGCATGGCGATGGTCTATCAGGATCCGATGAGCAGCCTGAACCCGGTCATGAAGGCCGGGGCTCAACTCATGGAGGTCCCGATGCGCCGCCTGGGGCTCGGCCGCGACGAAGCGCGCGAGCGCGCGCTCGCGATGCTCGCCGAGGTCGAGTTCGCCGACCCCGCTTCGATCCTCGAGCGCTATCCGCATCAGCTCTCCGGCGGACAGCAGCAACGGGTCGTCATCGCCATGGCGCTCATGTCGGAGCCCGCGCTGCTCATCTTGGACGAGCCGACGACGGGGCTCGACGTCACGGTCGAGGCCGCGGTCCTCGATCTGATCGGCGCGCTTCGCCATTGCCACGACAGCGCGATCTTGTTCATCAGCCACAACCTCGGCACCGTCGCACGGGTCAGCGATCGGATCGCCGTCCTCTATGCCGGGGAGCTCGTGGAGGAGGCGCCCGCCGGTGAGCTCTTCGAGGCGCCCCGCCATCCCTACACGCGGGCGTTGTTCAACTGTCTTCCGGGCCTCGCGCGCCACGCCGCCATCGAGGGCGATCCGCCGTCTCCCGGCGCTCGCCCGGAGGGATGCGCGTTCGCGCCCCGGTGTGCCTTCGCTAAGCCCGGGCCCTGTACCTCGGAACCGATCGCCCTTCGGGCTTCGGGCGAGCGTAGGGTGCGTTGCGTGCGCTTGCCGGAGCTCGCCCCTTGGACGCTTCCGGTGCCGGCCGCGACGACCGCTCGGGCCGAGCCGCCTACGGATCGAATCCTCGACGTCTCCAAGCTCACCAAAGCCTATCGGGTGGGGTCACCGCTCTTCGGGTTGGGCGAAGGCTCCCGGCGGGTCCAGGCGCTCGACGGCGTCAGCCTCTGGGCGGGGCGCGGTGAAACCCTCGCCATCGTCGGTGAATCCGGGAGCGGCAAGTCGACCTTGGCCGGGATCGTCGCGGGGCTCGAGCTGGGCGCCGAGGGCGTGGTGCGCCTTAACGGCGTGCCGGTCCAACATCTCAAGGTCGAGCACCGGCCGGAGGCGCTGCGGCGCGGCGTTCAGATCGTGTTCCAGAATCCGGACGGCACGCTCAACCCCAGCCATCGCGTCGGCTATGCGCTCGCGCGCGCCCTTCGCCGCCTCGCGGGGGTCGAACGCCGTCGGTTGCCGGCGGAGGTCGCGCGCCTCCTCGACCTCGTCAGGCTTCCGCGCGCCTACGCGGCGCGGAAGCCCCGGCAGCTCTCGGGCGGCGAGAAACAGCGGGTTGCGATCGCTCGGGCGCTCGCGGGCGCGCCCGACCTGCTGATCGCCGATGAGCCGGTCTCGGCGCTCGACCTTTCGGTTCAGGCGGCGATTGTCAATCTGCTCTCGGAGCTTCAAGAGGCGCGCGGCATGACCCTTCTTTTCATCTCCCACGATCTGGCGCTTGTGCGCTATCTCGCCGACCGCGTCGCCGTCATGTATCGCGGGCGGGTGATGGAGTTCGGTCCGGCCGACGAGGTCTTCAGCCCGCCGTTCCACCCCTACACCTTGACGCTGCTCTCATCCGTCACCGCTCGCGCGGAAGGGCAAAGCGAAGGGGCGGGCGAGGGGCCGGAAGGCGCGACGCTTGCGGTCGGCTGCCCATTTCATCATCGTTGCCCCTATAAGCTGGGATCGATCTGTCGGGACGAGACCCCGCCATCGCGAGAAGCCGGCGCGGAGCATCGGATCGCCTGTCATATCCCGCTCGGAGAGCTTGCGGCGATCGGCGCTTCTTCCGAGGAGCATGGCGAGGAGAACCGGGACGCGCCATGACCAAGCCATCCCATGCGGAACTTGAGCGCCTCTTGCGCGAGATCCGCTCTTGCCGTGTCTGCGCGGCGCATCTCGCCCTGGGCCCGCGGCCGGTGTTGCGTGCCAGAACCTCGGCCCGGCTGCTCATCGTCGGTCAGGCCCCCGGCACGCGGGTGCATGAAACGGGCATTCCCTGGAACGATCGGAGCGGCGAGCGTCTCCGGGCGTGGCTCTCGGTCTCATCGGGCCAGTTTTACGATGAATCGAAGATCGCGATCGTGCCGATCGGCTTTTGCTATCCGGGCCGCGACGCGAAAGGAGGCGACCGGCCGCCCCGGCCGGAATGCGCCCCGCTCTGGCACGCACGCATCCGGCAACATTTGAAAGACATCGCGCTCACGCTTCTCGTCGGGCGCTACGCACAGCTTCACTATCTCAAAGAACGCGCGGCGCCGACCCTCACCGAAACCGTGGGAAATTGGCGCCGCTACGGGCCGGAGATCATCCCCATGCCGCATCCGTCCTGGCGGACGCAGGGATGGACGAAACGGAATCCCTGGTTCGAAGAGGAGCTTCTGCCGGCCTTGCGCGAGAGGGTGGCGGTCGTGCTCGCCGGGGGCCCCCCGCGCGCCGAGGGGCGAAAGACGGCTTGACCTTCCATCGGCTGGAGCATCGATGCTTCTTTTTTAACATTCTTTGCTATAGTCTCGTGACCGATGGATGCCTTGCGGATGCGTTTAACCTCGTGCCTTCGTTGCCGACCCGGCAGGGCCCGCGCCGTGGTGTTTCTTCTGGTGGTGGCCGGGCTCCTCCTCATGCCTTGGCATTTCCCCCCGGCTGCGGCGGATGAGCTCTCGATGGCCTGTGCCGAGGCGGCGCAAGGCTCCGCTTTCGACCTCCACCAACACGCGACGGATCATGGCAAGCAAACCTCGGCCGAGATGAGCGGGGCACCATGCGATATGGCCGATGGGCACGCCCAGCCCTGCCATAATGTGACGACCCAGTCGCCACCCTTCCTTTCCTCGGCTTCGCTCCCGCCCATGGCGACGCCGGAGGCGCTGCGTTCCGTCGAGGGATTGACCATCCCGGCCGGTCGCGGCCCGGAGACGCAACCGAAACCTCCCCAGATCGCTCTCTGACGAATCCCGTCAGCGAAGCCGCAGGCACATGCCTCGGGCGACATGGTCGCGCGAGGACGCTTGCGGCGGAAGATTTGTGAGCGATCGATTGGAGGTTGGCGATGCAAAAATCCGATGATTCCACCATGCCGCCCCGGGCGGACGCGCGGGGCGAACCGGATGAGAGTTTGCCGCTGACGCGGCGGAATCTGCTCCGCTCGGCGGCGGCGGCCACGGGCGGCGCGCTGCTTGGTTCGGCGCTCTCGCCGCCGGCCTCGGCCGCCGGCTATCAAGGCGGCGAGGGCTCGATGATGTTCATGCCGGGTCACAGCATGATCGGTGCCCACACCGAGGCTCTGGGCGCGCCCGCCGATCACGAGGTGCGCTATCGCGAGTTCGATCTCACCTTCGATATCGTCGAGCACGAGCTTCTGCCGCGTGTCCGTTTTCCGGTGTTTGCCTTCAATAAGCGGGTGCCTGGGCCCGTCTTTCGGGTCCAGGAGAACGACTGGATCAAGGTTAACGCCACCAACAAGACCGAGGTAATGCACACCATCCACTGGCATGGCGTCGACCTGATCTACACCATGGACGGCGTGCCGATGGTGACCCAGGACCCGATCCATCCCGAGGAGACCTTCGTTTACCGATTCCAGGCGCGTCCGGCGGGCACCCGCTTCTATCACTGCCACTGGTCGACGCCACTGCACATGATGTCGGCGCTGCACGGCGCCTTCATCATCGATTCGCCGGACGATCCGGTGCGCGCCCAGTTCCCCTACACACGCGACTACGTGTTGGTGCTCGAGTCGTTCGACACGGTATTCACGCGCAAACAAATGAACGCCGTGCTGGGCGGCATGAAACGCGTCAACAAGCTGATGGCCATGGGTAAGTTGGACCCGGCCACCCATGGTTTCTTCCGCGACTACGACGAAATGCTGGCGGCCATCGAGGCCGGATGGCGGCCGCCATACGCCATGGGTAACTCCGAGGCCCTGGTTCCCGATCCCAATTTCTTCGCCATCAACGGCAAGTGTTATCCGGCGACCGAGAAGATCGGCATCGTCCGCGATGAGTTCATCCGCATCCGCCTGATCAATGGCGGTTTTCTGGTCCACCACATGCACCTGCACGGTCACCAGTTCTGGCATGTCGCCGAAGACGGCAACCCGATACCGCAGCCGCTTCGCAAGAACACCATCGAGGTCGGGCCGGGCAAGACCCAGGACATCATCGTGCTCGGCAACAATCCGGGTTTCTGGACGTTCCACGACCACGACGTGCGCCGCGTCATGAACAATGGCGTCTACCCGGGCGGCATGTTGACCATGCTGGTCTACGAGGACATGGAGGACCCGCCCTACGTGCCCTCCATCGCCATCAACGAGTGATGACACCAAACCGCCCGACGAAGCGTTTTACGGGAGCGCCAAAACCCATGCGGACGTTGCGAATTCTGACGCTTGCCGGCGCCTGCGCCGTGGCCGCGAGCGGCACGGGCATGGCTCTCGAGGTCGACCCGGAGGTTTTGCCCGAGGTCAACATCGGCGGCCGCGGCGTGGTCACCGCGAACTACCGCGACCGGGACCTGGCCAGCGGCGGCAATGACAATGGCGGTGAACTGGACGTGGAAGACTCGAGTTTGCTGCTAGGATTCAGCAAGTTCCTGTTCAACGACGTCGATTACGGTTTCGCGACCATCGGCATCAAGGCGCCGGACGACGACACCGACCTGAGGGACGACATTTTCCTTCATGAACTCCATGTCGGCATCGGCGCGCGCGTATCCGAACTTCTGTTGGGCCG
>JAPUJA010000211.1 GCA_027296525.1 Pseudomonadota bacterium
ACACCGGCATGGGGCTCGAGCGCCTCGCCGCGGTGCTTCAAGGGGTCCACGACAACTACGAGATCGATCTCTTCCGCCGCTTGATCGAGGCCTCGGCCGAGGCCTCGGGCACCGACCCCGATGGCCCCCATCGCAACTCGCACCGGGTCGTCGCCGACCATTTGCGCGCCTCAGGCTTCCTGATCGCCGACGGCGTGATGCCCTCGAACGAGGGGCGCGGCTACGTGCTCCGGCGCATCATGCGCCGGGCCATGAGGCACGCCCATCTCATGGGCTCGGAGCAGCCGCTGCTCTGGCGACTGGTTCCGACCCTGGTGGGCGAGATGGGCCACGCCTTTCCGGAGCTCGCCCGGGCGGAGGCCCTCATCACCGAGACGCTCAAGCTCGAGGAGACGCGTTTCAAGCAGACCCTCGAGCGCGGTCTTGGGATGCTCGAGGAGGCGACGGCGAAGCTCGCGCCCGGCGCCGAGCTTCCCGGCGAGGTCGCTTTCCGCCTCTACGACACCTTCGGCTTTCCGCTCGACCTGACCGAAGACGCGCTGCGCGCGCAGGGGCTGGGCGTCGATCACGCCGGCTTCGAGACCCGCATGGCCGAGCAACGCGAGAAGGCGCGCGCGGCCTGGGCGGGCTCGGGCGATGCGGCCGAAGAGGGCGTCTGGTTCGAGATCCGCGAGCAGGTGGGCGCGACCGAATTTCTGGGCTACGAGGTCGAGCGGGCCGAAGGGCGCATCGTCGCCTTGGTCGAGAAGGGCGCCCGCGTCGAGCGCGCAGGGCCCGGTGCCGATGTCGCGCTGATCGTCAACCAGACGCCGTTCTACGGGGAATCCGGCGGCCAGGTGGGCGACAGCGGCGTGATCGTCGGAGGCGGCGGCGCACGGGTCGCCATCCGCGATACCCAGAAGAAGCTCGGCGATCTCCATGTCCATATGGGAACCATCGCCGAGGGCGATGTTGCGGTCGGCGATGCGGTCCAGCTCGTCGTCGACGGCGAGCGGCGCAACAAGATCCGCGCCAACCATTCGGCGACCCACCTCCTGCACGCGGCGCTTCGCGCGCGCCTGGGGCCCCATGTCACACAGAAAGGCTCGCTCGTGGCGCCCGATCGGCTGCGCTTCGACATCAGCCACCCGAAGGCCATCACCAAGGAGGAGATCGAGGCGGCCGAGTCCCGGGTCAACCACATGATCCGCACGAACACCCGGGTGATGACCCATCTGATGACCCCCGACGAGGCCATCGAGAAGGGCGCGCTCGCGCTCTTCGGCGAGAAGTACGGCGATGAGGTGCGCGTGCTCGAGATGGAGGGCGACGAGGGCGAGCCCTTCTCGGTCGAGCTCTGCGGGGGCACCCATGTCCGGCGGACGGGCGACATCGGGCTCTTGAAGATCGTCGAGGAGAGCGCGCTCGCCGCCGGTGTCCGGCGCATCGAGGCGCTCACGGGCGAGACCGCGCTCGACCATATGAGCCGGCAGGAAGCGGTGCTGCGCGCGGCCGCGGGGGTGCTGAAAACGGCGCCCGCCGATCTGCCCGAGCGCGTCGTTCAGCTCGTCGAGGAGCGCAAGCGGCTCGAGCGGGAGCTGGCGAAGCTGCGCCGCGAGATTGCCCGCGGCGGCGGCGCGGGCGATCTGATCGTGCGCGAGCTCGACGGCGTGCGCTTCGCGGCCCGAAAACTCGAGGGCGTCGCGGCCAAGGAGCTCCGCCCCATGATCGACGAGATGAAGAAGTCGGGCTCCGGGATCTACGCGCTCTTGAGCGTCACCGAGGGCAAGGCGGCCCTGCTCGTGGGCGTGACGCCGGACCTGACGGCGCGCTTCAATGCGGTCGATCTCGTGCGCGTCGGGGTCGCCGCGCTCGGCGGCAAGGGTGGCGGCGGGCGCCCCGACATGGCGCAGTCCGGCGGACCCGACGGGGCTCAAGCCGACAAGGCGCTCGAAGCCATCGAAAAGGCGATCGCGGCGTCCGCGTAAGGGCGGCTTTGCTCGAACGGCGGATCACCCTCATCGCCTCACTCTCCGCCGTAAAAGGGGGGAGGGCGGTGCGTCCATCGGCGCGCGAAGCGCTTCAGTCGAGCGCTTTTTTCAGGCGCTCATCCAGCCGGTCGAAGAATTCCTGGGTCGTCAGCCAGGTCTGATCGGGACCGATCAGGATCGCGAGGTCCTTGGTCATCTCGCCCGCTTCCACGGTCTCGACGCAGACCCTCTCCAGGGTCTCGGCGAAGCGGGTCACCTCCGGCGTCTGATCGAAGCTCCCCCGGTAGTGAAGCCCGCGGGTCCAGGCGAAGATCGAGGCGATGGGGTTGGTCGAGGTGGGCTTGCCCTCCTGATACTGGCGGTAGTGGCGGGTCACCGTGCCGTGGGCGGCCTCGGCCTCGACCGTCTTGCCGTCGGGGCTCATCAGCACCGAGGTCATCAGCCCGAGCGAGCCGAACCCCTGGGCCACGGTATCCGATTGCACATCGCCGTCGTAGTTCTTGCATGCCCAGACGAAACCGCCCGACCATTTCAGCGCGGCGGCGACCATGTCGTCGATCAGCCGGTGCTC
>JAPUJA010000212.1 GCA_027296525.1 Pseudomonadota bacterium
CGGGTTCCGCCCGACCGCCACGAACGGAAGCCCCGGGATCATGAGCCCCGCCACGTGATAGGAGGGCGAGCGGAAACCGGCGATCAGCCAGCTGTTGGGAAGCGAGAGGCCGAGATGCGGATCGTTCGCCAAGAGCGCCGCCCCCGTCGCGCTTCTCTCGCCTGCAACGGCGAAGGCGTTGCTTCCCGGCCGGCCCGTCTGGGCGAGCAGCTGGGCCAGCCCCTCGCCCCCGAGGTCGTGTTCGCCGAGCAGACGGCTCCAGAGTTCGGGCCAGTCGCCGCGCGCGCGCAAGCTCCAGAGGCGGAACCAGAAGAGCCAGTTGACGTCGATGGCGGCGAACCGCCCCATCGCGATCAGATCGGCGATCGTCCAGGGCTCGGGCTCGAGCCCGAGGGTCTCGAATTCGTGGGGCCGCTTGGGCGCCAGCTCCTGATAGGTGTTGATGCCATCGACGAAGCGCGCGAGCCAGCGGTGGGTATCTTCAGGCAGCGCCGCTTCGATCGCCGGTGCGGCGCGGGCGAAATCGAGAATACGCAGGGATTCATCGATGTCGGTGGCGAACGGCCCGACGATCTCCGCCAGCCGTCCGCGCGCCATGCGTCGCATGAACTCCATCTGCGCGAGACGCAAATGCGCGTGCACGAGCCCGAGCGCATAGGCCGCGTCGTCGTCGGTTTCGGCGAGGATGAACGGGATCTGATGATCGTCCCACAGGATCACGACCTCGGACTGAAGCGCCGCGAGCTCCTTGGGGAAGGCATCGAGCCGATCCGGGAGCGCCGTCGGCTCCGGCAGTGACTGGAAGAACGCGCAGCCCGAGAGCGCAAGCGTGACCGCGAGGGCCCCGGCCGCCTCGCCCGCGCGCGTCAGCTTCATCGCCCGGCGCGTCAATCTTCGCGCATGAAATGACGCCGCATGGTCACCGCCCCGTAGGTCGCCACGGCGTAGGGAACGAAATAGGTGAGCGAAAGTTTCAGAATATCGATCCGCTCGCCCGTTACGAGCGCATCGCCCTGGTTGATGAGGTTGAGCAACGTTCCGACGATGAGCGCGACGATCAAGGAGCGTCGGGGGACGCCTTCCGAGATGGCGAGTCGGAGGATCGATGGGCGCGGGTCGGGGGGCATCAGGGTCGTCTCCTTAAAGCGTTGCAGAGCGTCTCCCGGCTTCGGAAACGGGCATCAGAAATCGGGCGGCGCGACGTCGCATCGAGCGAGCTCGGCGATAAGCCGCGCCTTCAGACGCTCGAGGCCTTCGGCGTTTGAAGATTCGCAGCGCGCGACCAGGGCGGGCTGCGTGTTCGAGGCGCGCAGCAGCCACCAGCCGTCCTCGGTCTTGACGCGCACGCCGTCGATGTCCGTGAAATCGGCGCCGCCGGCCGCGAGTCCCTCGCGCACCTCGGCCACCACGGCGAACTTGCGTTCGTCCGCGCATTCGAAGCGCAGCTCGGGCGTGTTGAAGACCTCCGGCAGCGCCTCGTTGATCTCGGAAAGGCTTCGTTCCGAGCGCCCCAGGATACCAAGGAGGCGCACGGCGGCGTAGATCGCGTCGTCGAAGCCGTAATAGCGGTCGGCGAAGAAGATATGGCCAGTCATCTCCCCGGCGAGCGGCGCACCCGTGGCCGCCATCTTTTCCTTGATGAGGGAATGCCCGGTGCGCCACATGAGGGGCCTTCCCCCGAGCCGCGCGACCTCGTCGAACAGCACCTGGCTCGCCTTGACGTCGGCGATGATGGTCGCGCCCGGCTGGCGGGCGAGCAGGTCGCGCGCGTAGATCAGCATCAGCTGGTCGCCCCAAAGGATGCGCCCCTTGCCGTCGATGACGCCGATACGGTCGCCATCGCCGTCGAAGGCGATGCCGAGCTCGGCCTCCTCGGCCGCGACCGCCGCGATCAACTGCGCCAGGGTCTCGGACTGCATGGGGTCCGGGTGGTGCGCGGGGAATGTGCCGTCGATCGCGCCGTTGAGCAGCCGGTGCGTGCCCGGCAGGCGCGCGATCAGCCGCTCCAGAACCTCCCCGGTCGCGCCGTTGCCCGCGTCCCAGACGACGTTGAGCCCGCGCTCGCCGTCGAAGCCTTGGGCCAGGCGCGCGAGATAGGCCTCGCTCACCGCGCGATCCTCGGCTCTCCCTGAGCCCCCTGAAAAAGTCCCGGCCTCGGCAATGCGGGCGAGCTCTTGAATCGCCTCGCCGTAGAACGCGCCCTTGCCCAGCATGAACTTGAAACCGTTGTAATCCGGCGGATTGTGCGAGCCCGTGACCATGACCCCGGCGTCGGCGTCGAGCTCGTGGACGGCGAAGTAGAGCATCGGCGTGGGCCCGCGCCCGATGCGGGCGACGGTCATGCCGCCGCTCGCGAGCCCGTCGATGAGGGCGCGTTCGAGTTCCGGCGAGCTCAGGCGCCCGTCATAGCCGACACAGACCCTCGGCCGTTCGCCTTCGAGCGCGCCCCGCGCCACGACGGTCGCGAAGGCACGGCCGATCGCCGCGGCGTCGGCCCCGGACAATGTCGCGCCGACGCGCCCTCGGATGTCGTACTCACGAAGGATCGTGGGATCGAAGCGATGGGTGTTTCCCGGCACAGGCTTTACCGCCACGGCGATGTCTCCGGAACCCGAAGGATCTCAAGACCCGCGCATCAGGCGTCGGCCGCTTGCGCGAGGATCGGCATCACCTGATCGTAGAGCCGGCGATCGCCGCAGGCGATGACCTGCCCGCCGTCCTCCACCCGCCCGCCGTTCCAGGTGGTGACGATGCCGTCGGCCTGCTCGATGATCGGGATCAGCGCCTGGATGTCCCAAGGATTGAGCTCAGTCTCGATCACGAGGTCGATCATGCCGAGCGCGAGCATGCAATAGTTGTAGCAGTCGCCCACATGCATGGTGAGCGTCACGCGTTTGGCGACCTGATCGAAGACCCGCCGCTCGTTTTCCTTGTGATACAGCCAGGGCCCGGAATAGCAGAGAATCGCATCGGCGAGATCGGCGCAGGAGCGCGTCTTGATCCGCCTCTCACCCAAGAAGGCGCCCTCCGGCCCGCCCACGAAGCGCTCGCCACTGATCGCCTGGTTCATGATTCCGAACTCGACCGTGCCCTGGTGGTTGAGCGCGATCAGCGTCCCAAATATGGGAAAGCCGACGAGGAACGAGCGGGTGCCGTCGATCGGGTCGAGCACCCAGACATATTCCGCATCGAGGTTCTCGACGCCCTGCTCCTCGCCGAAGATGCCGTGGTCCGGATAGGTCTCGTTGATGAGGCGGCGCATGACGGCCTCGGCCGCTTGGTCGGCGGCGGTCACGGGCGAGTACTGGTTTCCGCGATCCTTTTTGTCGGTGGCCGTGAGGTGCGTTTGAAAATGCGGCCGGATCGCCTCGGCCGAGGCGTCCGCGAGGCGATGGGCGAAGGCGAGATATTCAGACAGCTTCGGCGTCACCGGTTTCTTCTCCCTTGAGCGGTCCTTTTGCGCCGTCGATCGCGATAAGGGCCGCAACTCCGCCTGCGGCGCCGGAAACGAGCGCCGTTGCAAGAATAGTCCGGTGCTTTTGGCGCGCCTAGGCTTTTCGTCCGGCTGTTCCGAAGCCCCAGCCCGTCAAAACGCCGTGATGTAGGCGCCGGCCACGCCCCCGTCGACCATGAAGGCGCTCGCGTTCACAAAGGAGGAATCGTCGGACGCGAGGAAAGGGGCGGCCTTCGCCACTTCTTCCACCTCGCCGAAACGCCCCATCGGCAGATGCACGAGACGGCGCTGCTTCTTCTCCTCGGTGTCGAGGGATTTCATCAGGAGCTCGGTGCGCAAAGGGCCGGGACAGAGCGCGTTCACCCGAATGTTCCTCTTCGCGTAGGCCACGGCGATCTCGCGGGTCATCGCGAGGATCGCGCCCTTGCTCGCGGTGTAGGCGGTCTGGGCATTGCCCGAGCCGAGAAGGGCCGAGATGGACGAGGTGTTGATGATGACGCCGCCCCCTGCGCGCAAGAGTGCGGGGATGCCGTGCTTGCAGCCGAGAAACATGCCCCTGACATTGACGTTCATGGTGAGATCCCAGGTCTCCTCCGGGGTCTCGACGGGATCGCCGTCATCGGGGTGAAGAATCCTGGCGTTGTTGAAGAGAATGTCCAGCCGGCCGAAAGTTTCTTCGGCCGTGCGAATCATGGTTTCGCAGTCCGAGGCCGAGGTGACGTCGATCCGAAGGGCGAGGGCCTCGGCGCCATCCCCCGTCAATTCGTCGCACAGGCCGTTAACGCCCGTCTCGTCGATGTCGGTCGCGATCACCTTGGCGCCTTCGCGCGCGAACAGCGCGGCGCTCGCGCGCCCGATCCCCGACGCGGCGCCCGTGACGACGCAGACTTTTCCCGCCAGTCGCATGGCGCGAAGGTAGCCCTCGTGTGCATGGCTGAAAAGGGGGAAGGTCGAAGGGCGCGGCGTCTCAGCTGATCGCGGGCTTCGCGTCGCGCTCGGCGCGCAGGCGCTCCTGCTCTTGCCGGCGGCGGCGCAGCTCCTCCTCCCGCTCGGCCCTCTTGAGTTCCGCGATACGGCGCCGCTCGACGTTCCAGAAGTCGATCACCTTTTTCCGGTAGGGCTTGGCGTATTTTGGAGTCGCCGAGTGATAGAAGGCGGCTGCAGCCGCCCAGGAGCGTTTGGCGTCGAAGAGCTCGGTCAGGAAGCTCGCGGCGTAGTGCACGTTGCGCTCGGGCGTGAAGGCGCCCTCGAGGCTCGCGAAGGCGTGCGGGTGGTGATGGAGGTTGATCTGCATGCAGCCGACATCGATGTTGCCGACGCCCTCGGCCTGGAGGCGCCGGACGGCCGCGATGGCCTCGGCGGCGCTCGCGAAATACCGGCCCTGTCCTTGCGCGTAGACCGTCCAGGGCCAGGCGACGATGCGGTCTTGCTCGGCGTTCCAGCGTCCCGACTCGACGAGCGCGATGGCCATCAGAAGCTGGCCCGGGATGTCGAAGGCCTCCTCGGCCGTGGCGATGCTGTTCTCGCAGAGCGCGTATTCCGGCGCGAGGGCAAAGGCCGGGCGGGCGCCGGGCATGCCAGCGCCAAGAACAAAGAGCCAGGTCAATGCGAGGCCCGCGGCGAGGCGGGCCATCCCGGTCGGGAACTTCATGGCCTGTCCGGTCGAGATCCTTGATTCGCCTGGATTTCTCGCAAGGACCATGCCAGATCCATCGCCCGAGGGACGGGCCCGACGGGGCCGCCGGGGGGCCTCGGGATGGCGCGCGCGGGCCCCCTGTCTGCGACAAATGGTCGCATTTTTCAGGGCCTTAAGGGGGATACAATGGACTTCACACGGCGCCCGATCCACGTGATCGCGCCGCGGTGCGGCAGCAGGCGGTCAGGACCGATCGGCTATTTTTGCCGCATGCCCTCTTAGGGCGTTTCCTCCCTGCACTTGGGCCGTATCCGTACTGATACGGCCTTTTTCTTTGCGGCGTCGACGAGCGGGGGCAGGGGGCCGAGCTCCATCGGGGAAAGCCGCGCGAGCACGCCGAGGAGCTCGGTGAGATGCCGGGCCAAGCGCCCGAAACCGCCGTTCCGGGTCATCGCGCGCTCGTCCATGTAGAGGACGCGGTTGACCTCGATCTGAAGCGCATGGACGCCGATTTCCGGCGCCCCGTAATGGCTCGTGATGAAGGCCCCTGGGAAGGGGGCGTTCCGCTCCACGTCGTAGCCCATCTCCTGGAGCCAGGACTCGGCTCGCCCGATCAGCGCCGGGGCGCAGGAGGTCCCGTGGCAGTCGCCGAGCACGAAATCGGGCCGGCGCGCCAGGAACCCGCCGGCGGGCGGGCCCTCGGTCGAAGGCATCGAGTGGCAATCGAGCAGAATGGCGAAGCCGAAGCGCCGGCGGGTGTCATCGATCAGCGTGCGAAGGGCTTCGTGATAGGGCATGTAGAGGGCTTGCACCCGTCCGGCCGCGGCGTCGAAATGGAGCTTGCGCCGATAGATCTCGGCACCGCTCGAGACCACCCGCGCGACGGTGCCGAAGCCGTCACGCGCGCGCCGTGAGGCGGTGTTCACGAAGGCGGGGAGAGGATCCTCGAACATATCGGGATCGAGCTCCCAGGGCTCCCGGTTGGGGTCGAGATAGGCCCGCGGGAAGAGCGCGTGCAGGAGCGGCGCGCCGACCCCGGGCGCGGCGCCGAAGATCTCGTCGACGAAACTGTCCTCTGAGCGCCGGATGCCCAACGGGTCGAGCCGGGAGGCGCTGAGGAATGCCGCCGGGTAGCGCCGCCCGCTGTGGGGCGAGGAAAGCACGAGGGGGGCCGTCTGGAGCGGCGGTCGGCGGAGCGCGATCGCGCCCCCGGGAGGCGCGTCGTCATTGGTGGGAATAGGCACCATGGCGCGCGTTTAGCGCAATTGACCGGCCGTGTCACCGTTAAGACTTATGACCGACCGCCCAAGGGCCGCGGCGGGCCCAAATCGGGCTCGCAAGCCAGCCCGTAAGTCATTAGTATTAAGTGGTTCTTAACAGATCGCGCCGCAGGATGGCGATCTTACCGGTGGGCGCGAAAACCAAGCTCGAAGGCCATGGCGACGATCCTGCTTGCGGAAGATGACGAATCGATGCGGCTCTTCCTGACCCGTTCGCTCGAGCGGGTGGGGCATCACGTTCACTCCGTGGCCGATGGCTTCGAGGCCCTGCCCTATATCGCCAATGGCGACCTCGACCTCCTGGTGACCGACATCGTCATGCCCGGCATGGACGGCATCGAGCTCGCGCGCCGCGCGAGCATCGAGATCCCCGAGCTCAAGGTGATCTTCATCACGGGCTTCGCGGCGGTCGCGCTCCGAAACCGCACAGTCACGCGCAAGAACGCCAAGGTCCTCTCCAAGCCCTTCCACCTGCGCGAGCTCGTCGACGAAATCAACAAAGTGCTCGCGGCCTAAGCGAGCCTCGGCCGTTTTAGGGCGGATGGACCGCCACCGGCTCGCTCGTCATCGATGCGAAGGAGCCGATGGCGGCGATGGATCGATCTGCAGGGGCCCTGGCTAGAACCCGGCCTTGACCTCCTCGAACATGATCTGAAGCTCCGGCTCGTTCTGGATCGCTTCCTGGAAGCTGCCCGAAGCCAGGAAGTCGTCGAGATAGGCCGGATCCGTCGGCAGGCCGCGATCCTTGAGGTCCGTGGCATCGACCATGCTTAACGCCTTCTTGTTCGCGTGACCGAGCCCCCAATCCATGATCTCCCAGACGCCGGCGCTCGGGCTGATCATGGCGTCGATGAAATCGTAGGACCGGTCGAGGTCCTTCGCCCACGGCGTCAGACCGATGCCGCAGGTCCAGGTCATCGCGCCTTCCTTCGGGCTCATGAACGCGACCGGGTGCCCCTCGCCCTTGAGGAAGGTGTAGGAGTCGTTCCAGACCACCGCGGCGACGAGCTCACCGGAGGCCAAGGCCTGCTGAATCGAGGTCATGTCGTTCGAGTAGAAGCGCAAGAGCGGCAGCTGTTCCTGAAGCAGCACCTTGGTCCGCTTCACCTCATCGGGGGTCATGTCATAGGGGTTCGCCGCACCGGCGTAGATCGCCGCGACCATCACGCCGTCGATCAGGCTGTCGATCATCGCCATCCGGCCCCGGTAGCGCTCGTCCCATAAGAGGCCCCAGGATTCCTCCTCGATGTCCACGAGATCGGTGCGGTAGAGGATCGAGGTCTGGCCCCAATCCATGCACACCCAGTAGCGCTCGCCATCGATGATGGTGCCGGGCACGTTCGTCAGGCTTGAAATCATGTCGCCCCAGTTGCTGAGCCGACCAACGTCGATCGGCACAA
>JAPUJA010000213.1 GCA_027296525.1 Pseudomonadota bacterium
GCCTCGGCATCGAGGTGACGCTCGAGAACGGGTTGGTCAAGGTTATCACCCCGATCTACGATACCCCGGCCTATCGCGCGGGGATGCAGACGGGCGATTACATCACCCATCTCGACGGCGATCCGATCCTGGGCCTTTCGCTCAACGACGCCGTTGAGCGTATGCGTGGTCCGATCGACACCGACATTCACTTGACCGTGGTCCGCGAAGGCGTCGAGCGACCTTTCGACGTGACGATCACCCGTGCGCTCATCAAGGTGAACGCGGTGCGCGCCCGCCGCGAGGGCGATATCGCCTATGTTCGACTCACCCGGTTCAATGAGAAGGTGGCCGACGACCTCGCCGAGGCCATGGAGACGCTCATGAATGACATCGGTTCGGACATCGAGGGGGTGATCTTGGATTTGCGCAACAATCCGGGCGGCCTCTTGAACACGGCGATTGCGGTGGCCGATGCCTTCCTCGAACAGGGCGAGATCGTGTCCACCCGCGGCCGCCGGGCGGACAGCATCCAGCGCTACAATGCGCGCAGCGGTGATCTCGCGGAAGGCCTTCCCCTGGTGGTTCTCATCAATGGCGGATCGGCCTCGGCCGCCGAGATCGTCGCCGGAGCGCTCAAGGATCACGGCCGTGCCTTGATCCTCGGGACCCGATCCTTTGGAAAGGGCTCGGTCCAGACCGTGATTCCGATCTCCGAAGGTCAGGCGATTCGGCTCACGACCGCGCGCTACTACACGCCCTCAGGCGTCTCGATTCAGGCGCTCGGGATCGAGCCCGACATCGTGGTCGAGCAGGCGCGTATCGAAGAACTCGAGGGGCGCGCCCGTTCGAGCGAGGCGGATCTGCCCCAGCATCTCATGAGTGAGGGCACAGCCGAGGATGCGGCTCTGCTGGTAAGCGAGCGCAGCGCCGAAACCCGAAGCGACTACCAGCTGACCCGTGCGCTCGATCTGCTGGAGGGCTTGGCCCTGCTCTCGGGGCGGTCGGTCAATTAGGAGGGCCGTCCGAGCGTTGATTGGAGAGGAGCCTGCGCCAGGGCAAGCCTGAGGCGTCGAAAGACACGTTCGGTGTCAACCCGCTTTTCGTCGCCCTTGCGCTTCTCGTCGCCGTCGCGGCGGGAATCGTGATCTGGCTGTCATTGGCGGGGGCTCCCGAAGTGTCCACCAATGATGCGCCGCTCGTGATCGCGGTTCCGCCGGAATTCGCTCTTGAGGACGAAGGCGTCCCGACGCCGGAGGACGCGCATCGGGAACCGGTGAGCGAACCGGCCGGCGATGTGGCGCCGGAGATCTCCACTTTTCTGGAGACCGATGCCGTTCCCGAGTCGCCGCCCGGCGCGCTGGAGGCCGTGCCGCCGGCTCGATCCCCCGCCACCGAAACCCCCATCGCCGATCGCGCGGACGCAGGCGCCGCGGACGCAGGCGCCGCGGACACAGGCGCCGCGGACACAGGTGCCGCGGACACAGAGGGCGATGCGCTCGACATCTTCCCGGAGGATGACATCGTCCTGCTGCCGGCGCCGGATCGCGACTTGATCGAGGAGAGCGAGGAGGGGGCGCTTCCGATGGTGGGCCCGGACGGACGGGCGCCCTGGCAGGTTTACGCGCGGCCCTTCGAGGACGACGATGCCCGGCCCCGTATTGCGATCGTGCTGATGGATCTCGGATTGAGTGAGGTCGCGACAAACGCCGCGATTCGGATGCCCGGGACGGTGACGCTGTCGTTCGCGCCCTACGCCCGCGACCTCGAAGCGTGGAGCATCTTGGCCCGCGCCGCGGGCCACGAGATAATGCTCGATATCCCGATGGAGCCTGTCGGCTATCCCACCGACGATCCGGGCCCGCATACCCTGCTGACGTCGCTCTCGGCGGACGACAACATCGCGCGGCTCGAATGGCTGCTCAGCCGCTTTACGGGCTATGTCGGCATCGTCGACCAGATGGGCTCGAAGTTCACGGCCTCGCGGGATGCCGTCCAACCGGTCCTCGCCGCCCTCGAGCGCCGGGGGCTCATGGTTCTCGACAGCCGGGCGACGAGCGGGAGCGTGCTCTTCGATTTGGCGCAAGGGATGGGCCTTCCGAGCGCGGCGAATGACGGCTTTCTCGACGATGTCGCCTCGCGCGCCGCCATCGACGACCAGCTCGCCGCGCTCGAGCGTCGCGCGCGCGAGAAAGGCTATGCGGTCGGCATCGGGCGCCCCTATCCGGTCACCATCGATCGCATCGCCGCCTGGCTGCCGGCGGCCCGGACGCACGGCTTCGCGATCGCGCCGGTGAGCGCCCTCGCGACCCAATGAGCGTCGAGGACCTCCGCTCGCTGCCCTACCGGCCCGGCGTGGGGGTGATGCTTTTGAACGCCGAGGCGAAGGTTTTCGTGGGTCAGCGGATCGACATGATGCGCGAAGCCTGGCAGATGCCTCAGGGCGGGATCGACGCGGGCGAGGAGCCTCGCACCGCGGCGCTCCGCGAACTCAAGGAGGAAACCGGCACGGACAAAGTGCGCTATCTCGCGGAGACGCAAGGCTGGCTCGCCTACGACCTGCCGCCTGAACTCGTGCCAAAGGTATGGGGAGGGCGTTATCGCGGACAACGCCAGAAGTGGTTCGCGATGCGTTTCACCGGAGAGGATCACGACATCGATATCCAGACCGCGCGGCCGGAGTTCGGCCGTTGGAAATGGATGGACGCCCGGGCGCTGCCTTGCTTCATCGTTCCGTTCAAGCGCGCGCTTTATGAGGCCGTCGTCGCCGAGTTCCGCGATCTCCTCGAGGCGGGCGGCTAAAGGCGCGCCGGTTGGCCAGCGAGCGATGCGCTTGTGGGCCGTTCGGAAACCGGTTCGCCTAAATCCTCGGCGACGTCCTCGGCCAGGACGCCGGCCCGGTTCGTGATCATGGTGGGCCGGAAGTATGTCTCGTAAGGCGCGGCCACTCTCATCATCGGCCTGTAGAGGGGGTCGAGGGTCTCGGTCGGGCCGAAGTAGGTTCGCCGATGCCCCCGACGCCATGGCACGCCGGGCGACGTGGCGAAGCTCTCCATGCAGATCAAGGCCGCGCACATCGTCGCGGTGAACAGCTGCATGGGCTCGAGCGTGCGCCGATAACGCGCGAGAAATTTGACGGTGTGGCGGAGCGCGCGAGCGCGATACCCGCGCAGGCTCGATAGACCCTTCACGAACGGGAGGACCTGCTCGATGGGGTCGAGCGGGCGCAGGGTGAGGGTCACGCCATCGAGGTCGCGCAGCCGGGTGTTGGGCAGAAAAAGTCCCTTGTCGAGACACTCCCGGAAGTACGGCGTGCCGAGGAGCGGAATCGCGAGAGTGAAAAAGGCGGGCAAGCTGATCTCCGGCCGATCGAGTATGAACTCGATCTCGTGTCGCAGGTCGGTGAGGCGACGGGTGGTCGGGTCGAGCATGATGCCGTAGGTGA
>JAPUJA010000214.1 GCA_027296525.1 Pseudomonadota bacterium
CCCCGTCGTCGCGCTCTTCTTCACTTGATGGTGTCCGCGGGTTTTGGATGACTTGGCGGGGACGGATATGGCCGGCGAATACCGGCGGCGCGGGATACGGGGATGACGAGGTGGACTTAAAAGAAGGCGTGGCCCATCAAAAGGCCGGCCGGCTGAAGGAGGCCGAGCGGATCTACCGCGCGCTTCTCGAGGAGGACCCTCAACGGGCCGATGCGTGGAACAACCTTGGCCTTCTCTATTTGGATCGCCGGGACACGGAAAAGGCCGTCGCCTACATCGGCCGCGCGCTCAAGATCAATCCGGGCGGGCCGGCGTTCCATCACAACATCGCCGGCGCCTATGGTCGGCTCGGTGATTTGGAGAAGGCCGAAAGTCATTATCGTGAGGCGATCCGGCTCGAGCCGAGCTACGCGAGCGCCTATTTCAACCTGACCGGTATCGCCAAGTTTTCGGAGGGCGATCCGGCCCTCGGTGGGATCGAGAAACTGCTCGAAAAATCCGCTCTCTCGCCGGAGGACCGGTGCTATCTGGGCTTCGCGGCCGGAAAGATTCTCGATGATCTCGGCGACTATGACCGCGCCTTTTCACATTATCGCGAAGGAAACGCGGCCAAGGAGGTGCGCTTCGATCGAAAAGAACATGAGCGCCGGACGGACGATCTGATCCGCATCTTCGACAGAGAGTATTTCGAGGCGCATTCGGACTTCGGCATCATCGACGTGGTGCCGATCTTCGTGATCGGCATGCCGCGTTCGGGCACCTCGCTCGTCGAGCAGACACTCGCGAGTCACCCGAAGATTCATGGCGCGGGCGAGCTTTACGATGTTCATGCGATCGCGCGGGCCTTGCCGCGGCACGTGAAAGGCGGGCAAGGCTATCCGGCCTGCATGAAGGCGATCGACCATGCCGCCGCCGAGGGCTTCGCGCTCGAATATCTCAAGCAGACATTGCGTCTCGCGCCAAAGGCCGAGCGTATCGTCGACAAGCATCCCTTGAATTTCCTCAATCTCGGACTGATCCATTTGATGTTTCCGAAGGCGCGCGTCATCCATTGCCGTCGGGATGTCCTCGACACCTGTCTCTCCTGTTACTTTCAAAACTTCACGAGTGGTCAGGAATATTCGTTCGATCCCGAAGACCTCGGATTTTATTACCGCCACTATCGCCGCTTGATGGCGCACTGGACAAAGGTTCTGCCCGAAAAACCATTCGATCTGAATTACGAAGAGCTCGTGGCGGATCACGAGCCTGTCGCGCGGAAGCTTCTGGCCTTTGTCGGACTCGATTGGCACGACGACTGCGCGGCCTTTCATCGAACCGAGCGGCCCGTCCAGACGGCGAGCCGATGGCAGGTGCGTCAACCCATCTACCGCACCTCGGTTCGCCGTTGGCGCAACTACGAACGGCATATCGGCCCGCTTATCGATGCTCTGGGAGACTTGGCGCAAGAAAGCCGAGGCGCGGATTGAGCCCTGGGGCGAGGGATGATCGCGTGTTGATGCCCCTCGGACTCGCTCGAGGACGGCGTAGCCGATGCTATCCGAGTTGGATATGCTGCCGGCTGTCGCACCGAGGGGCGCGGACCTGTGAGGGGAGATCACGGGCGGTTTCGGGAAGCGTCGAGGGACATGAAACAGACGGCGGAATACCGGTTGCCGGGCAACCGCGAAGCCCTTGAGGGTCCAGGTGCCGAAGGAGGTCTGGTCCGTCCCCAAGCGCGCGACGTTCATCGAGCGCATCCCGGAGGAGAGCCGGTGGACCGGCTCGGGACCATACGGCGTGAGCGCCGGGCCAGGGGACGCGCCGTGATCCTGGGGGATGCCGGAGCGCGCGTGGATCGTGCACCGCTTGCCCATCATATGGGCGAGGCGAGCGACCGCCCTGAGGTCGTGGTCGTCGATGGTGCCCGTGAGAAACCCGTCGCTCGTCAGACTGTCGCCGTCGCCGGCCACCTTGATGAGATCGACGCCGTCTTTCAGCTGCTTTCGCGTCTCGGCGGTCATCTCGTCGCGCGGGTTGCAGAGCACGCCGAAGGAGGACGCGGGATGCTCGATGAAACTCGGAAAGGCCAATGCGATCGCGTTGTAGGTCGTTATGCGGCGCCCGCTTCCCGCGATACGCGGACCTTCGATCATGCCGGCATTCACGGCGTCGCGCGGGGCGACGTTGCAGATTGTATTCAGTTTCAGTATGCTGTCGGCGGCTGCCATCCGGGGGCGGACCGACGGCCGCGAAACGGGGCGGGCCCCCAAAGCGTAACGCCGCCTATGGAATTAACAGGGGAATATCACCTGCCGGGAGTGCGCGAGGCGGTGTGGCGGGCGCTCGGGAAGCGTTCGGCGGGAGGCCCGGGGTTGAACGGGAGAGGTACCGGGCTTGGGTGAGATGCGGATGCGCATTCCGGTTTCCATGACGGTCAACGGCAAGCCGGTCTCGAAGGAGGTCGAGACGCGAACCCTGCTCGTTCACTTTTTGCGCGAGGAGCTGGGCTTGACGGGCACCCACATCGGTTGTGATACGAGCCAATGCGGCGCCTGCGTCGTTGACATCGATGGGCGCTCGGTCAAATCCTGCGCCGTGCTCGCCGTTCAGCTCGAAGGGTCGGAGGTAACGACCGTCGAGGGGCTCGCGCGCGACGGCGAATTGCACCCGATGCAGGCGGCCTTCAAGGAGCATCACGGCCTTCAATGCGGCTTCTGCACGCCGGGCATGCTGATGAGCGCGATCGACCTCGTGCGGCGGCATCCCGAGCCGTCCGAGGAGACGGTCCGACGCGAGCTCGAAGGCAACATCTGCCGCTGTACCGGCTACCACAACATCGTCAAGGCGGTGCAGGCGGGAGCCCGTGCGATGAAGGAGGCCAAGGGTATCCGGCCATAGCAGAAAGCGCCCGAGCTGCTCTTACGGCATTCGAGGCGATGGGAGGAAACGCGAGGCCAAACGGGAGATAGCGAGCGGGCGATGACCAGGAGACATGCGGAAATCGTCGGCGCCGGATTCGCTGGGTTGACCCTGGGCGCGGCGCTGGCGCAACGGGACTGGACGGTTCGCATTCACGAGCGCTCGCCCGAATGCCGGACCTTCGGTGCGGGCATTTGGTTCTGGGAGAACGGGTTTCGCGTGTTGAATGCGATCGGCGCCTGTGACGATGCGCTCGACGGGGCGGTGATGGCGCCGTCATGGGAGAGCTTCGACGAAGGGGGCAAGACGATCGATCGCTTCGAGTTCGGTAATCACGAAACCGGCGGGCGGATCTTTTGCATCGTGCGCCAGCAGCTCTACGAGGCGGTGCACCAGGCGGCTCTTCGCTCGGGCGTGGAAATCGAGACGAGCTCGACGGCCGAGGGTGCGACGCCCGAGGGCGAGCTGATCATCGAAGGGGGCAAGCGCTATGAGGCCGATCTCGTCGTCGGCGCGGACGGCGTCAACTCGAACGTGCGCGACACCGTCGGGCTCTTGAGGAAGCGGACGGTGCATAGCGACGGCGCCATACGGGTGATCGTTCCCTTCACCGAGGAGGAGGTCTGTGAGCCGGGTTGGGACCGGATCTTCGAGCTCTGGTCGGGCCCCCGGCGCGCGCTCTATACGCCGTGCAGCCGGGAGACGCTCTATCTGTGTCTCACGAGCCTCGCCGAGGACCGCGAGGCCCTGCAGGTTCGGGTGCCGAGGGACGTCTGGGCCCGGTCTTTCCCGAAGCTCGCGCGATTCATCGAGCGCATGCCGGAGGAGGGAAGGTGGGACCGCTTCGAGACCATCAAGCTCCACCGCTGGTCCAAGGGGCGCGTCGCGATCCTGGGTGATGCCGCGCACGCCATGCCGCCCGGCCTCGGACAGGCTTGCGGCACGGCGGTCGTGAACGCCCTTGGGCTCGCAACGACGCTCGACGAAGAAAAGGACATCGACCGGGCGCTGGAGGTCTGGGAAGCCCGCGAACGCGTGCTCACCGAGCATACACAGTGGTGGTCCTGGTCGACCTGGCCGATCACCCGCGTGCCGCCGTGGCTTGCCCACGCCGTCTTCAACTGCCCGGGTCTCAGCTCTTGGATCGCCAAGCAACGGGCGCGGCCCTCGCTCTACGTCCCCTACGGCACGGCCGGGGATCCGCGCTGGCTGCCGCCCGAGATGCGCACGAAAGGCGCGGCGGCGAGCGCGGTCGGCGCATGAAATTTCTGACCCTCGAAAAAGGCCAGCTCGGCGCGCTCGTCGGTGACAGGTGCGTCGACCTCGTGGCGGCGGCAGAGGGGAGCTCGCCGTCAACCCTGCTCGATCTCGTAAAGGCCGGAGACGATGCGGCCGCAGCCGTCTGGCGGGTTGCCCAGAAGGCCGCGGCGGAGGGCGTCGCATCGCGCCCGTTCGACAAGGTCGCGCCGCTCGCGCCCATACCCCAGCCGGCGCGCAACATCTTTTGCCTGGGGAAGAACTACCGCGACCATGTGCGCGAGCTCGGCGGGCAGATCGATCAGAGCGCCGCCATGCCCGAGGCCCCGATCGTATTCACCAAGGCGACGACGACGGTGATCGGACCGGGCGATGCGATCCCGGCCCATGGGGAGGTGACGCAGGAGCTCGACTACGAGGCCGAGCTCGCGCTCGTTATCGGTAAGGACGGCTCCGACATCGCGCCGGAGCGCGCGTGGGAGCATGTCTTCGGCTATACGGCGATCAACGACGTCACCGCGCGCGACATCCAGAAGCGCCACCGTCAGTGGTTCCTGGGCAAGAGTCTCAACGGCTTCGCGCCCATGGGACCCGTCGTGGTTCACCGCTCGGCCATGCTGCCGGCGGCGGAGCTTCATGTGCGCTCCTGGGTCAATGGCGAGGCGCGTCAGGACGCGACCTTCGATCTTCTCATCTTCGGCGTGCCTGAGATCATCGCAACGCTGAGCCGAGGAGCGGCGCTCATCGCCGGCGACATCATCGCGACCGGAACGCCGGCGGGTGTCGGGATCGGGTTCAAGCCGCCCAAGTTTCTCGCCCCGGGCGATGAGGTGATCGTCGAGGTGACCGGCGCAGGGCGCTTGGTCAATCGCGTGAGCGACGCTTGAGAGACCGTGCCCGGTCCACTCAGGCCCCCTTGCGCCTCATGAGGGACGGGCGATCGATTGGCGGCGAGGCTTCGCCGCCGGTTAGGCGGCCCGGATGACCGTCGGCTTCTTCTCCTGGTTCCGCGTCTTCCGCATCCAAGCCGGCTTATTGCGCGCGCGTTTGCGGACAAAATCCTGGGTGAGGAGCTGCGGCTCCTTCCAGTAGAGTTGCGGCTTCTCCCAGGGATAAATCTTGAGTTCGGGCAGGGGCGTCTTGGTATCGACGATCACGCCGTCCTTCATAATGACCTTAAGGCGCTTCTTGTCCTGAAGAACCGCGATGTCGGCGAGGGGATCGCCGTCGACGACCAGGATGTCCGCGCGCTTGCCCTCCTCGAGGGTGCCGATCTCGTCCTGCATGTCGAGTGCAAACGCCGCGTTGATCGTGCCGGCCTTGAGCGCGTCCATGGTCGACATGCCGAGGTAGCTCGTCAGGAGCTCCATCTCGCGGGCATGCCATTCGCCGTAAGGGCACATGCCGTTGCCCGAATCGCTGCCCGCCATGATCATGATGCCTTCTTTGTAGGCCTTGGAGAGGCCCCGGCTCGCCGCCTCGACTTCGCGTTTCATGGCGTCGATGAGCCCCTGTGAGGCGCCCACATCCGCGCCCCACTCGACGGTGTTCACGAGCAGGACCAGGGTCGGGTTGACAGGGGTGCGGTGCTCGAGGAGGACGGCGAGGTCGTCGTCGGTCATGTAGGAGGCGTGAATGATCCAATCGAAGCCGGCTTTGACCGCTGCGACCGTGGCCATTCCCGAGCGCGCATGGATCGTGCACCGCTTGCCCATCATATGGGTGAGGTCGGCGATCGCCCTGAGGTCGTCTTCGTCGATGGTGCCCGTGAGGTGCCCGTCGCTCGTCAGGCTGTCGCCGTCGCCGGCCACCTTGATGAGATCGCTGCCGTCTTTCAGCTGCTTTCGCGTCTCGGTGATCATCTCGTCGCGCGTGTTGCAGAGCACGCCGAAGGAGGACGCGGGATGCTCGATGAAACTTGGAAGGGCCGATGCGATCGCGTTGTAGGTCGTTATGTAGCGCCCGCTCGCGGCGATACGCGGGCCTTCGATCATGCCGGCATTCACGGCGTCGCGCAGGGCGACGTTGATGTTCCAATTGCATCCGGGCGCACAGATGCTGGTCACGCCCGCGCGTAGGATTTTCTTGAGACTGTGCGCCGCACGGAGCGTGCGATATTCGCAGCCCGTGTAGATGTCGAGTTCCTCGAAGGACAGCACGTCTCCGTAAGAAGGATGCGCATGGCAGTCGACGATACCGGGCATGACGGTCATGCCGGCGCCCGCGATCGTCTTGTAACGTCCCTTCCGTTCGGCGAAGGTCTTGACCTCGTCTTTCGAACCGATCTTCGCGATACGGTTTCCTTCGACGAAGAGCGACGTGCGTGGGGACGGTGAGTTCCCCGTGCAGTCGAGAAGGGTGCCGTCGTCGATCAGATAATTGGTCATTTTCCCGCTATTCCCTCAGTCCTGTCGTTTCGCCGAATGGCGTCTCAAGGCCGAAACTCGACCGATCGAGACCCAGGCGCGGCATCGATCATGCGGCGCGCTCCCGCCCGCCGGGTGATGCGTGCCGGCGCAGGTTCTCCGTCAATCGGCTCAAGGTGTGGTCGCAATGCTCTCCGCAGAGCCGGCCGACCGTCTTCGCGTTTCCCTCTTTGAAGGCCGCGAAGATCGCGTAATGCTCCCCCTGGGCCTCCTGCAGGCGGCCGGGAGTGGTGGCGTCGATACGAACGTAGCGCTCCACCTGGTCGCGCAGGAGATCCATCATTCGACAGAGCTGCGTGCGACCGCAGCAGACGAACATCCGCCGATGAAAGTCGCGATTGGTTTGGGCGAATTTGCGTACGTTCTCGGCCGTGGGTTTGAGCAGGCGGTCCATCGCGTGCAGAAGACGCTCGGCGTCGCGGATGTCCTCCTCGGTACGCCGTTGCGCCGCCAACCGCCCCGCATGGGTCTCCAGTAGTTTGCGAACCTCGAATATTTCCTCGATTTCGACGGGGTCCAGCGAGGCGACGACATAGCCGCAGCGCGGCCGCAACACGACCAGACCCTCGCTCTCGAGCCGCTTCAACGCCTCGCGGACCGGCACACGGCTAATGCCGAGGCGGGTGGCGATTTCTTCTTGCCTCAGTGGTTCACCGGCGGCGAGGTCGCCATCAAAGATACGACGATGAAGATGGTCGTGTACGGCTTCGGGTAGATTTTGAAACTGTTGGAGCCGAATGTTCTCGCGTGGGGACACGGATGTCATACCTCGGTTGTCGGCGACGATGGCGGCCAGCACGACCCACAGTTTTCATC
>JAPUJA010000215.1 GCA_027296525.1 Pseudomonadota bacterium
GTAGGGCGAGGTCCGGAAGGCGGGCAGGTACTTCTGCATGAAGTCGTTCCAATAGCGGGCCGATTCCTCCGGCGTCATCGGCGGCATGCAGGAGATGTAGCGCTCCTCGAAGCCGTAGGCGCCGACCGAGTCCTTGAGCCCCGGATCGAGAGCGAAGATGCATTCATGGCCGAGGTCGCGGAGACCCTGGCAGATGCCCACCAGGTTCATGACGGGCCCGATCGCGCCCGGTTCCGGAAAGACGGCGACTCTTTTTCCCGTGCTCATCCCTGATCCCTCTTCGAGCCGTTACGGCCGATTTTATATGACGGCGACGACAATCCGCAGGCGAAGCAGGCTCCGATGTCCGAGCCTCCCTATGCGGCCCGATATATACCGGCTCTCTCGGGCCAAGGCACGCACTCTTCCGGCTTGGACCTCGAGTGCGGCGATCTATTCGGCGGCCGAGCCCTCGGGCTCCAAGGCCTTCCGTCGGGCGAGGCGCCGCCGTTCGCCCATTGGGACCGTGATCGAAAGGAGCGGCGGGATGATCACGAGGGTCAGGATCGCCGAGAGCGCCAAGCCGCCGACCACGACCGAGCCCAGCCCCCGGTAAAGCTCGGAGCCCGCGCCTGGAAACAGAACGAGCGGCAACATGCCGAAGACGCTGGTCAGGGTCGACATGAAGATCGGGCGGATGCGGTTTCGCGTCGCCGCGACGATCGCATCGCCCGCGCCGAGACCTTCGGTTCGGACATTGTAGAGCGTCTGGTGGACGAGCAGGATGGCGTTGTTCACGACGATGCCGACCAGGATCACGAAGCCCAAGAGCGTCAACATGTCGAGCGGCTGGAAGATCATGAGGTTGATGACCGCGAGCCCGCCGATGCCCCCGGCGGTCGCGAGCGGCACCGAGAGCAGGATGATGAAGGGATAGATGAAGCTCTCGAACAGCACGGCCATGAACAGGTAGATGATGGCGACGGCCAGGATCAGGTTGAACACCATCGCGTCCCAGGTCTGGGTGAGCTCGTCGGCCGTGCCCGTGAGATCGAGGGTGACCCCGGGGGGAAGCCCTTGGGCCCGAAGCCGCTCGACGACATCGCTCTTGAGGATGTCGAGCGCGAGCTCGAGCGGGATCTCCGGGGCGGGTCGAATCTCGAGGGTCACCGTGCGGCTCCGCTCGGCATGACGGATCTCGGTGGGTCCGGCGGTGATTCTCACTTCCGCCAACGCCTCCACCGGCACGATCACGCCCGAACGGGTGACCACGGGCAGGGTGCCGATCGCCTGGGTCTCTTCCGTCTCCCGCTCCGGGCCCTTGAGCACCAAGTCGATGCGCTCGCCGCCGACCGTGATCTCCGACACGCGCAAGCCGTCATTGAAGGCGTCAATCGTTTGTCCGAGCTCGGTCGTCGTGAGCCCGCTGTCGGCGAGGCGCACGGCGTCGGGGATGAGCCGCACTTCGGGCGCGCCGAGCTCGAGGCCGGGGATCGGCCGCAACTGGTTGCCGTCCTTTTGGGGAAGCGCGCTTTCGACCAGCTGGCTGGCGCGGAGCGCGATGTCCAGGATCTCCTGGAGGTGGGGCCCGGAGACGTCGAGCTCGATCGAACGTCCGCCGCCCACGGCACGACCGAACAGCGAGGTCTGCGTGACGTAACCGAAGGTGCCGGGCTCCTTGAAGACGGGTTCGCGCACCACGGGGATGAGCTCGCCGGCACGGGAGGGGTCGACCGCGATGGCGCCCACGAAGGCCTGGGAGCGGAGCGCCACGAAGAAGAAACGCTCCATCTTGGGAGGCTCGCCCTCGAGCGATTCGGGCCCCGTCTCGCTCGCCCAAGTGGGGCGCACTGCGTCTTCGATATCCCTTGCGATCGCCGTCGTGGTATCGAGATTGTAACCGGGCGGCGGCTGAATGATGCCGAACACAAGGTTGCGGTTGCCTTCCGGCAGGTAATCGAGCTTCGGCAAGAAGACGACGGTCGCCAGCGCGGTGAGCCCGCAGACGAGCCCGACCACGAACAGCGCGCGCGCCGGTCCGCGCACGACGAAACGGGTGAAGCCGAGGATCAGGGCGACCACCCCTTCGGCGGCATCGTCGAGCAGCGGGATGCGAAGCCGCGTCTTGCTTCCCGTCAGATGGCCGCCGAGCAGCTTGGTGGCCAAGGTCGGGATGACGGTGATCGAGACGAGGAGCGAGAGCAGGACGGCGACCGAAATGGCGACCGCGATGTCGCGGAAGAGCTGGCCGACCTCGAGCTCCATCACGAGCAGGGGAACGAACACGAGCACCGTGGTCAGCGCCGAGACGAGCACGGCGCTCCACACCTGCTTCGCGCCCCAATAGGCCGCTTCGATCGCCGGTTTTCCTTCCTGGCGGAGGCGGTAGATGTTCTCGAGGACGACGATCGCGGCGTCCACCACCATGCCGACGGCGAAGGCGATGCCCGCGAGCGAGATCACGTTGATCGAGCGGCCCAAGAGCGCCATGGCGACGAAGGATCCGATCACGGAGACGGGAATCGCGAGCGAGATGATGAGCGTTGCGCCGAGCGAGCGCAGGAAGAGCAGGAGCACGAAGGCCGCGAGGGTCCCGCCTATATAGATGTTCTGCTGAACGAGCTCGATCGCCGAGTCGATATAGACGGTTTCGTCGTAAACATGTTCCAGAATGAGCCCGACGGCCGGAACCGGGCCGGCGTTGAGCTCGGCCACCGCCTCACGAATGCCCTGCATGGTCTCGATCACGTTGGCGCCTGTCTCGCGCACGGCGCTGAACGCGAGCGCCGGCTCGCCCAGCACGCGGATGTACGAGACCGGGTCCCGGTACCCGAAGCGCACCTCGGCGATATCGCCCATCGTGACGCGGCTCAAGCGGCCGGAAAGACGGTCTTCCTCGCTGCGCAGCACGACCGAACGCACGCGCGCGATCGTGTTCAGCTCGCCTACGGTTCGCACGACGTAGCGGCGCTTGCCCTCGTTGATGTCGCCGGCCGAGATCGAGGCGTCCTCTTCGCGCAGGATCCGGACGACGTCGGGCACGGCGAGGCCGTAACGCGCCATCTTTTCCGGATCGACGATCACCTGCATCTCCCGCTCGCTCCCGCCGTAGAGGTTGACGCGGGAGACGCCGGGCACACGCTCGATGCGGTCCTGTATCACGTCCTCGATGAAGTCCCCGTAGGTGTGAACGGGATTCAGGTTTTCCGGGGTGCGGCGCACGACGAACCAAGCGATCGGGCTGTCCTCGGCGCCCGCCGTCTTGAGACGCGGCTCGTCGGCCTCATCCGGATAGTCGGTCACGCGGTCGAGCCGGTTCGAGACCATGAGAAGCGCCCGGTCCATGTTTTGGGTCACATCGAACTCGAGCGTGACCTCGCCCTCGCTGTCCTGAGAGCGGCTCTCCATGCGGTGGAGCCCTTCGAGCCCTCTGAGCACTTCTTCCTGGCGGTTGACGATCTCGCGCTCGATCTCGGCGGGCGCCGCTCCCGGCCAGCTCGTCGTGATGGTGATCACCGGCTTGCGCACGTCGGGCGTGAGCTGGATGGGGATCGACTGAAGGGCGACCAGGCCGAACATCACGACCATCAGCACCGCCGCTATGACGGCGATGGGTCGATCGATCGCAAGCCGGATGAGATTCATGCGGCGTTATCGCTCGTATGTGACCTTCTGCCCGGGGAGGAGACGTTCGTTGCCGCGCACGACCACGAGGCTCCCCGGCTCGAGGCCGCTCGTCACCTGGAAGCGGCCGCCGAGCGCGTCGCCGAGCGTGACCTCGCGCAAAAGCGCGCTTCCCTCGCCATCGACGACGAAGACCCATGTCTTCTCGTCGCGGTGAATCACGGCGTCCTTGTGAATCGTAAGCACGTCTTCGCCCGCGCCGATGGGAACGAAGAGGGTGACGCTCTCATTGACCGCAAGGTTCATGGCGCTTGCGTCGAAGCCCGGGGTGAAGCGCACGCGCCGTGTTCGTGTCAGCGGATTCTCTTCCGGCACGACCGCGCGCACGCTCGCCCGGTGGCGCGATCCGTCGGTGAAGGCGAACTCGATGACGACGCCAGGCGCGAGGGTCCGCACGCGATCGGCGGGCACGTCGGCCTCGATCTCGATGTCGGTATCGTTCACGAGCGATACGACATCGTCGCCGACGTTGAGATAGGCGCCGGGCGCGGTGTGGCGCACGGTCACGACGCCCCCGTAAGGGGCGAGGACACGGGTGTTCTTGAGATCGATCTCGGCGACCTCGAGACTGGCCTCGGCGCGTTCGAGCCGCGCCCGTGTTTCGCTGAGCGTGGCGTGCGCGCGGGCGACGTTCTGCTGAGCGTCGTCGTAACGCCCTTTCGAGAAGGCCGCTGAATCGCGCAACCCCTCGAGCCGCTCGAGCTCCTGGCGTGCGAGCGCGAGATCGGCCTCGGCCACGGCGATCAGGCCCTTGCTGGCTTCGACCTCCGCGGCGAGCAGGTGAGCCTGGGCCTTCAGACGGGTCGTGACCAGCAGCGCAATGACGTCGCCCTTGGCGACCCGGTCGCCGACCTCGACCCGCATCTCGGCGACGGGGGCGTTGATTCGCGCCGCGACGACGCCGGACTCGCGCGCGACCAGGCGCCCGATGACCGGCACGGTCTGGGATTTCGCCTCATAGGCGACGGTATCGACACCCACGATCATGCTCTCCTGAGCGCGCGCGGCGCCGCCGGCGACGAGCAGAAGAACGATCGCGGCGAGGGCGAGGGGACGGCTCATCGATTGCTTGGTCAGGCTCAACCCATATGCCCCGCGGCCGATGCCCGGGTGGGCATCTTCTTAAGGCCCGATTCAAGCCTCTAGAGCGCGCGCGCGCAAGCCGCGATGATGGCGGCGGTGGGCTCGGCCTCCGGACCGCGCGATGGCCCGCCGGCCCAGCCGGTGCGCCGCTCTCACGGGGCGTCACCGAGCGCGCGGCGAAGCGCCAGGATCTCGGGCTCGGCCATGCGCCCGCTTGTGATCGCGGCGCGAGGCTCCATGAAGTGAAGCTCGATCGCCTCATGGGCGGGCGCCCGGGGCTCGCCCGCGCCCTCGACCGCGTAATAGAGCGGGGTGTAGTTGGCGTGGGTCCAGGGGCTGAACAGCGTCCCCGGCGCGTGCAGCAGGCGTACGGGCGTGACATGGATGCTGCATTCCTCCTGGAACTCCCGGACGAGGGCGCCCTCCGGCGTCTCGTCCGCTTCGACGCCGCCGCCTGGAAACTTCAGGACATCGAGTTCCGCCACCCGCTCCGCGGCGATCAGCGTACGCCCGGCGCGGATGAGCAGGCCGTAGACGCGAAGGTTTTCGGGTCCGTCCATCAAGGGGAGCGGGTCTTCTCGGGAACTTCCGGGAACGCCGTCACGGATCATGCGGGGCGGATCGCAAGGAGGCAAGCATCAAGCACCCATCGCGCTTGATCCGCCGCCCCCAGCATCTATAAAGGACGGCCACTTCCGGGAGATGCGCGGTGGCTCGAAAGCCCCATCCCGATGCCTGCGTTGGAATTCTCGCGAACCCGGCCTCGGGGCGCGATATCCGGCGTCTCGTCGCCAGCGCCTCGGTGTTCCCGACCGCGGAGAAGGCCAACATGGTCGAGCGCATCCTGACCGGCCTCGCCTCGGCCGGCGTCGGGACGGCGTTGGTGATGCCCGACCGGGGCGGCATCGCCTCGAGACTGCGCCAGGCGATCGAGCGGGAGCAGGCCATGGCGCGCAACCGCTGGCCGC
>JAPUJA010000216.1 GCA_027296525.1 Pseudomonadota bacterium
TCATCCGATCGTTCTCGTCAACGCGGTCGAGAACAAGTTCGAAGAAGGGACTGAGGCCTTCGGTCTCGCCGAGGATGTTCTCGACCGCCGTCGGATAGACGTTGGTGCCGCGGACCGTGATCATGAAGTCGGTGCGACCCAAGACGACGCCATCGAGTTTCGCCCAGGTGACGCCGCAGGAGCAGTCGTGCACTCTTCGCACCAGGTCATGGCTTCGATAGTTGAGCAGCGGCTGGCCGGAATAGGTGAAGCTGGTGATGATATTCTCTCCTATCTCGCCGACCCGTGCTTCCTCGCCGGTGTCGGGATCGACCGACCAGCAGAACACGTTCATTTCATTTACGTGCACGCCGTCGCGGTTGGCGCAACCCGGCGCGAAGGCCTCGATCTCGGCAATGCCCAGGAGCTCGCCTGGGTCTGCGCCCCAGGCGTCGTCGATGCGCTTCTTCATCGCCGGCAAGGCGAATGGGCCCGGCTCGCCGGCGTGGTAGGTGTACTTGATCGTGGTCTCGCGGAGGTCGACGCCCATTTCCTGGGCCACTTGAGCGAGGCGGAGCGCGAACGTAGGCGTCGAGATCAACACCGTCGGCTCGAGTCGCAGGATATTGTTGATATGCCCCTGGCTGTCGGCGCCCCCACCCGAGAGCACCCGGCAACCCATGCGCCGGGCGCCGAAATAGCACGACCAGAAGCCCGCGAAGCTGCCCCAGTTGAAGGCGAAGTAGAGGCTGTCCGAAGGCCGGATGCCGTGGGCCCAGAACCCATAGGTCCAGGATTCGCCCACCCGCTCGGTGTCGTAGGCGGTATAGGGAATCGCCAGTGGCGCACCGGTCGAGCCCGAGGTCTCGACGTGATGGGCGACCATCTCAAGCGGCACGGCTAGGGTATCGCCGTAGGGCGGCCGCTGCTGCTGGAAGGCAATGAAATCCTTCTTGTCGATGATCGGGATGCGCTTCTTGAAGTCGTCGATGGAGCGGATCTGCTCGGGCTTCAGTCCGACCTCATCGAAGGTGCGCTTGTAGAAGTCGCTGTAAGCGTAGACGTACTCGACCAGCAACTGAAGCTTGTGTAAATGGAGCGCGCCCAGATCGTCGCGGGGCATAGTCTCGGTAAAGCGATTCCAGTACCGAGATTGCCTCGCTTTCTCGGTCAAATGCGAAATCAGCGCGGGCATCGCCACCTCCCCAATCGGCCGTCCGCCCTTTACCTGCCTTTGAACTCGGCCTTGCGTTTCTCGAGGAACGCCTTCAAGCCTTCGGCGGCGTCTTCAGAGCCGAACAGAATCGACTGGTTGGCGCGCTCAACGGCAAGACCCTGGGCCAGGGACCCTTCGAGTCCCCGGCGCACCGAGAGCTTGATATAGCCCTGCGCCATCGACGCTCCGGCGGCAAGCTTTCCGGCATGGGCCATCACCGCGTCCCAGTGCTCGTCCGCAGGGTGGAGCCACTCGACGATGCCGAGTTCGTAGGCGCGCGTCGGTGACAGCATCTCTCCGGTAATCATCAAATTGAGCGCGTGGCCGGGCGCGACGAGACGGGGCAGGCGCTGGGTCCCGCCCATGCCCGGTGACAGACCAAGATTGACCTCGCCCAGACCGATGCCGTACTTGCCGTCGGCCGCGAAGCGGAGATCGCATGAAAGCGCGAGCTCCAAGCCGCCGCCGATACAATGGCCGGCGATCGCGGCGATGAAGATCTTGGGCGTTTTCTCGATCATGTCCATGGTCTCGTGGGCCATGGTCAGGAAATCGGCGAAGCCACCCGCGGTCGCGCCGTCGAGGGTCGAGATGTCGGCACCGGCGCAGAAGAACCTCTCGAGCGCGCTCTTGACCACGACGCAGCGCACTTGATCGTCGTTGCGCGCTTCGTCCAGGCAACGCTGCAGCTCAAGCATCATGTCCTTGGTGTAGGCATTCGCGGGCGGGCTCGCCATTTCGAGAATGCCGATATTGCCGTCGCGGGTAAGGTTATATGCCATCGTTTCAATTCGCCTCCCTTAGAGAAACCGGCGGTTCGCCAGGTGATCCGGCACCTCGAGTCCGAGCTGTTCGATCAAGGGAACGGTTTCGGCGATGTACTGCTGCCTCAATTCTTCGTTGCTTTTCCGTTTGATGCCCCATTTGACGTAGATCTCGGAATTCTTCGAGGTCGAGCGGCCAAACATGTCCAATGCCGCGGGCCACCACTTGTGAAGCAGGTCCTGAGCCTCAGCCCGGCCGTCCCGGTCCTTGACGATCTCTTGCAGGTACTTGAAGCCGCTCGTGGCATGGAAGATCTCGTCCTTCTCGAGCCGATCCGAGACCCGGGCGAGGGGCTCGTAGGTGCTGCCGAGCCATTCGATTCCGACGTAGAGCCCGACCCGATCGATCAACATATGGAACCAGGCCACGTCACACCAGCACGCCAACGGGATCTTGAAGGCGTACTGCCCGACCGGCTTGTCGTTGTAGGGGTCTTCGCCGAGCGAGCGGATGATGTCGGCCACGAGCTCGCCATGGCTCACCTCTTGCTTGATGATTTCCGCCTCGATCATCATCTCGCGCCCGGACGGCGCATGGCGCAGGCCGGCGTAGGCGATCTCGGCGACGAGCTGCTTGTAATGTGGATTTCCGTTGTTCTCGACATGGGCGTACTTGAGGAGCTTGATCATGAACTGTCGGAACTCCTCCGGCATCTCGGGATCGTCCTTCTTGTACATGCGAGGTTTGGTCGGCCCGGCCTTGGTCGGCTTGGCCTTGGTCGTCCCTGTCATCTCGTGCCCTCCTCGTGCGCCTGCGGGGCCATCAGCCCGGCCAGCATCGAGGTGCGCAACGCGCGCACCAATTCCTCGCCGTCGAAGGCGGCTCGGCGCCGGTACCATTCGAGGAAGGTTCCGTCGTGGCCCGCCATGACGATCGCGGCTTGCTCCAAGGTCCGGATGTCGCTGCGGAATTCGCCGCGCGTCTTGCCCAGCTCGATGATGTGCTCGAGCGTCCGATAAAGCCGCTCGTAGATCGCTTTGGTGCGCCGTTCGATCGGGTGGTCCTTGCCGGCAAATTCGAGGGACATCAGGATGAGCAGCAAGACCAGATCCGGATTTGTGACGCCGAGCCTGGCCTGACCATGAATGAAGGCAACCAACTTGTCGACGCCGCCGCCGCTCTGGTCCGAGACCCGCTTGACCATCGCGTCGACCACCACCGTCTCGGCCCGCTCCAAGAGCGCCGACAAGAGGCCTTCCTTGCTCTTGAAGTAGAAGTAAACCGAGCCTTTGGTCAGTCCGCAGCGCTCGGCGATTTCCTCGACCGTTGTCCCCTGATAGCCCTGGCGGACAAAGCTCGCCACGCCCGCG
>JAPUJA010000217.1 GCA_027296525.1 Pseudomonadota bacterium
GGGTGGGGTCCGGCCCCTCAAACACGTACCAAACTTTTGCCATTGGTTCTCCTCCTTTGTAGAGGCGTGATCGCTTGACCGTCTGTCGTTTCGGGACATCATACTGCCTCGATCCGGCGGGGCTTTTGCCGAGGTCAGAAAGTTTGGATGACGCGGTTTCATCGTGCGACCGCGTCTCTTTTGTTGCCGAGCCCGTGCGAGGCCCGTCAGTGCGCGCTGGTTCCGAGGGTGCCCAGGATACCCGGGAAGCCGCCAATGCGCACCAGGCGCGCCCGGAGGCCCGTGGGCGGGCTTTTGTTTGCCATACGTTAGCCGAGCTTGCCAATTGTCCTCTTGCTCCGCCGTTGGCACCAAATAACCCATTGAAATTTCAGAGCGTATGGCTGGCCTCGAAACTAGGCCACCCTGTCCTACCACCAGAGCATCGGGCATTTGGTCAAGAGTTCGTAGCCCTCCGCCGTCACGATCGGGTTGTTCTCCACTTCGGCCAGCTTGAGGCCCTCGCGGGTGGGGAACGCCTCGACCCCGACGCATGAACGGGGTTCTTCGGGCGGGAAGGTCCGTCAACCGGCTTCGGCGTTTTCGGTTGCCTCTGTTAACCTGTCGGCCTCGTCTTCCCGCAAGGCGAGGACGGCTCACGAAGGCGAAAGAATGATCATGCGTTGGTCGAGATGGGTGGCGGTTCTGCTTGTCCTGGCGGCGACCGCGGTTGCCGCGACGGCGGTCGCCGCGATGGCGGTCGCCGCGCCGGCCCGGGCCGAGGAGGGCGGCCGACTCCGAATGCTCACCTGGAGCGAATATTTGGACCCGGACATCGTTCGCCTGTTCGAGCACAAGACAGGCTGCGAGGTCAAGGCCTCCCTGGTCGCGACGAACGAGGACTACACGGTCAAGCTCGCCCACGGTGGCGCGGACTTCGATGTCATCTCGCCCTCGAGCGACCTGACGAGCATCATGATCAAGCTCGGCCTGGTCGAGCCGCTCAACACCTCCTGGCTCGGCCATTGGAGCGACGTCGAAGAGGTCTTCCGCCGGCATCCGGGGATCACGGTCGGCGGCCAGACATGGGCCGTGCCTTTCACCTGGAGCGCCGTCTCCCTCGCCTACCGCACCGACAAGTTCGCCGATGCGCCCAGCTCCTGGTCGGTGCTCTGGGATTGGCGGCTCGAGGGTCGGATCGCGCTCTGGGACGACAAGTCGTCGATCTATCTCGCGGCCCGCCTGATCTTGGGCGATGAGGTCGACGTCTTTGACCTGAGCGATGCCGAGCTCGCGACGGTCACGCAGAAGCTCATCGAGCAGAAGCCGCTGATCCGCAAATACTGGATCAGCGCCGGCGAGCTCGTAAGCCTCTATACGACCGGCGACGTGTGGGTGTCGGATGCGTGGGACGCGGTGATCCCCGTCCTTCGCGAGCAGGGGATCCCGGTCGAGCGGCGAACGCCCAAGGAGCGCGCGACCGGCTGGCTCGACGCCTGGCAGATCGTCAGGGGAAGCCCGAACACCGATTGCGCCTACGCCTGGCTCAATTTCGTCATCTCGCCCGAGGGCCAGTGCGCCAGCCATCGCGCGAACGGCTTCGCCGGCGTCAACCGCAAGGCGCTCGAGAGCTGTCTTTCGCCCGAGGCGTTCCAGGCGCTGGGCTTCGATGAGGTCGAGAAGGTCGAGTTTTGGCGCGAGCCGCGGGGCGTCGATCGTTACATCGCGAGTTGGAATGCGGTGAAGGCCGCCCAGTGATGGGATATCGAAAATTCACGCCGCCCGAGGAGGCAAGCCCTCAGGGCCCGATCAAGGCTTACGGCTTACTTGGGGATCCTTCGCCAACTTGTTGGGACGCCATTTGGATTTTCCTTTTGACATCGGCTACGGGCCTTGGGGATAGTGAGCTCAAGGCCGCGTAAAGGGGAGCGCCCACAGGCCATGCCGCTCATCGATCTGCACCATATCGCGATCAAGGCGAAGGACCTCGACGAAACGACGCGGTTCTACGCCGAGGTCTTGAAGATGCGCCAAGTGCCCCGGCCCCCATTCGATTTCCCCGGCGCCTGGCTTCAGATGGGCTACACCATGTTTCACATCTATGGCGGCGCGGCGGCGAAGAATCCGGACGGCGGCTTTTCCGAAGGGGGCGCGGCCGTCGACCATATCGCGTTGCGGGCCTGGGGCTTCGATGAGATGAAGCAGGGCTTCGCCGAGCGCGGCATCACCTGTCGTGAAAACGACCTGTCGGATTTTGGTCTGTGGCAGCTCTTCATTCACGATCCCAACGGGGTCAGGATCGAGCTCAATTTCGACGCGACCCAGGAGCCGTCCGGAAGTCACGGGCCCGAGGGTCACGGGCCCGAAGGTCACGGGCCGGGGGGTCGCGGGCCGGGGGGTCGCGGGTCCAAGGGCCGCGGGGCCGGGGGTCGCGGACCCGGGGGGCGCGCGCCCTGAATATCGGCGATCTTCGAACCCCGGCGCTGATCCTCGATCGGGACCGGCTCGCGCGCAACATCGCCGCCATGACCGGGCGCATGAAGGCCAAGGGCGTCCGCCTCAGGCCCCATCTGAAGACGGCGAAGTCGGCCAAGGTGGCGGAACTCGCGCTCGCCGACAACTTCGGGGGCATCACCGTCTCGACCATCGCCGAGGCCAGCTACTTCGCCGAGGCGGGCTTTCGCGACATCACCTATGCGCTGGGCGCGGTGCCCGCGAAGCTCGACGCGCTCGCGCCGCTGCTAAAGGATGGCGTCGCCGTGCAGCTCATCACGGACGACGCCGAGGCGGCACGGCGGTTGAATGCCCGCGCGGCCGAGCTCGGGCTCACACTCGACCTTCTGATCGAGATCGACAGTGGGCTTGGACGGGGAGGCGTGCGCCCGGAGTCCGAGGCCGTCGTCGAGATTGGGCGCGTCATTCACGGATCAGAGCATCTGCGCCTCGAGGGTGTCCTGACCCATGCGGGGCATTCCTATCGCGCGGGCTCCGTCGCCGAGGTGAAGGCCGTCGCCGAAGAGGAGCGCTCCGGCCTCGTGCTCGCGGCCGAGCGCCTGCGCCAGGCGGGGCTCCCCTGCCCCACCGTGAGCGGCGGCTCGACCCCGACGGCGATGCACGCCGAGAACCTCGAGGGCGTCACCGAGATGCGGCCCGGCAACTACATGTTCTTCGATCTCGATCAGGTGGGCCTCAAATCCTGCACCGTCGATGACGTCGCG
>JAPUJA010000218.1 GCA_027296525.1 Pseudomonadota bacterium
TCGACGGGCACATCACCCGCCGCGCTATCGACGGCCTTGCGCGTCAACTCGTAGACCGTGCCGAACATCTGGCGCTCGAAGCCGAGCGCCTTGCACAGGATGGCGAGACCCTCGCCCCCCGGCTCGTAGAGAATCCGACGCAGGAGCTTCGCCCTCAGCCCGCACAGCCGGGCAAGGCCCAATTCGAAGAGCATCACCTCGCCTTGGCGAAGACTCTTGATCAGGAAATGGGACGTCAGCTCACCCAACTCCGAGAGCCGATCGACGAGCGCTTCGATTTCTTCGCTCCCCTGCGTGGATTGGGATTCCTTCGCGATGACGTCTTGCGTCACCGACTCGATCTCGTCGTCGAGCGCGGCGATATCGATGGCGAAGTTCGTCACGATATGCTTGCGGAGTGCGGCTGAGACCCACCAATACATGCGTTGCGCCAGATCTGTCGGAAGGTCGGGGCGCTGCACCAGCGGGTTCTGATAGCGGTCGACGCGCTTGGACTCGCTCACCAGATATTCCATCACCTCGTGGGAGATCACGGCCCCGTGGTTTTCAAGCAGGCTCGTGATCACGTCCTCGTTTCCGGTGTCGACGAGAGCCTGGGCAACATCTTCGCTCACCGATTTGCGCATCGACACGGCGAGTTGATGCTGCATGGTGCGCTGGCGAATGATCTCGATGAGGTCGGAATCTTGCAGGACGTCGCTGTCGATCAGAATGGAATGCGCGACCTCGATCTCGTCGTCCGCCAATGTGGCGACGAGATCATGGGGCGCGTCAGGCATCTTGGCCAACCGTTCGGAAAGGCTGCGGCGGACCAACATCTCCACGTCGTGAACGAGCTGGCGAAGGATCTCGCCCATGAGCGCCCGCTCGCGGTCGCTCAAGACCTTTTGGTTGTTGAAGAAGAGATCGCTGATGGTGACGAAGAGCGCCTTGCGGCCTTCCGCCGACTTGTTTTCCGCGAGCTGGAAAAGCTCCTCCGCCGAAAGCGAGCCCTCCAGAACCGACTGGGTGAGGTTCTCGTCCGTCATCAACGCCCTATTCGCACCGATCGCCACGATATCACCTCCGGACCGCCATAACCTTCGCCGCCCGACCGCCGTCTCGAGCCAAATCCAACGGAAACGTCTGCAATCATAGAGAAATAACGCTCCGTGCTTAATATTTTGTTAACTCAAGGTTAAAACGGCTGTTCCTTAACCCTGAATATTTCTCTGAAATTTCAATTCGTTAATGAAAGGCCGCGAGCCCTCGCCGGAGCGTTGAAGGCGCCCCCGGGAGGGCTCGAGAGAGCCACCGGCTGGGCCGTGCGAACGGCCCCCGAATGATGCGCGTCGATCAGGACCGCTCGCTCCCCCCCCTCCGCTCGGGCAGGCTTTGGCGCAGGCGCCTCGTGATGCCGAGCAGGATATAGAAGAGCCCGGCCACCACCACGATCACCCCGGCCTGAATGAAGACCATCGCCCAATCGATGGCGACGGTTATCATGGTGCTGTCGAATACCGGCTCGGGCGGCGTGAACAGAAAGCGATAGCTGCGCGAGAGCTCCTGGGTCCCCACATTCGAGACCTCGAGGCGAACGACCCACGGCGGAAAGAGAAAATTAATGACGAGGATCAGGCCACCCAAGGCCAATGCGAGCAGTTGCATGGGATTCCCCCTCTTCGCCGCGAGGCGTCCCCGACGATAAGGATTAAGAACGATCCGCCGGCGAGGCGTCTCGGGCGGCGGGCTGTCGATCATGGGACGCAATGGATAATACTCCCTTTACCGCTTCTTGGGCGAGGCCGCTCTCGGGGCGAGACCGCTCTCGGGGCAAGACCGCGTCGCACCGGGTCGCGTCCAGGCGTTTGGATCTCAAGAAACCCGGCGTTCGAGGCGCGGGGGAGTCGAACGAAGGCGGAGCCCCCCTCAGGACCCGAGTGATAGGGCTTCCGAGCGACGGCGGCGAATATAGGCGATCACGGGAAGCGGCAGGAAAACCGCGAGCATCAAGGCGACGGCGACGGGCATGCCGTGCGGGTCCCAGAGCTCGATGCCGATGCCGCCGAGCGGCGGTCCGATGACGCTGCCGACGCCCCACATGACGCCGAACAGGGCGGTCGCCGCCGCGAGGTCGGCGTCCTTGAAGCGCTCGCCCAGAAGCACCATGCCGAGGGTGTAGAGCGCGGCCAGAGCGCCGCCCAGAAGGAAGATATAGGGCCACTTCCATATGGAAACGTTCACCGCCACGGGCATCAACAGCAGGCCGATGAGGGCGATGAACGCGCACACACTGGTCAACAGCCGGCGATCCATGCGATCGGCGAGCCAGCCCACCGGCAGCTGAACGGCCATCCCGCCCAGCCCCATGACCGTGATCAACGAGATCGAGACCTCCTGGGAGAGGCCGACATGCATGCCATAGATGGACAGGAAGGACACGAGCACGCCCTCGACGGCGGCGAAGGCCAGGCAGACGAACATCGCGACGGGCGCCAGGATCAGGAAGCGGGGAAGCCGCGCCGACGGCCGGCCCTCGAACTTTGGCGCCACGCCGAGCGAGAGCAGAAGGGGCGCCGCCGCGACCGCCATGATGGCGGCCGAAACGATGAAGGGCAGCCAGCCCTCGATTCCCGTCAGGATGAGAATGGTGGGTCCGAGCGCGAAGCCGCCGGCGATGACCAGGTTGAAGGCAGCCACCACGCGGCCGCGCACATGGTCCTCGGTGATCTGGTTGACCCAAGCTTCACCCGCGACCCAGAGCAGGCCCGCGGCGACGCCCATCGCGAAGCGCAAGGGAAACCAGGCATAGACATCGAAAAAGACGCGCAACAAGAGAAACAGAACGACCGTGGCGAGGGTGCCGTAGAGAATGAGCCGGGCGGGACCGATGGTTTTCAAGAGCCACGGCGTCACGGGCGCGACCGCGATCACGGCGAGAAATTGGGTCGCCGTGCTGAGCCCGATCAAGAAGTCTCCGACCCCCTGTTTCTCGAGCACGAGCGCGAGCAAGGGCATGGTCAGACCGTAGATGAGCGCGGCCACCGACAGCGAGGCGAAGACCGCGATCATGCTGCGCTGCTGGGAGGTCATGGCGGCGTCCCGCCGTCACGCCGGATCACACGCCCACCTCGCGGCGTCAATGTTTCAAAGGGGCATTGCTCCCCGTTCGAATCTCGTCCAAGCGGTCTCCGATGAGCCCTTCTCCGATGGCCCGATGGGTCCGATGGCCCGATGGGACCGATGGGTCCGATGGTCCGATGGGACCAGACCGATCGTTAACGCAGGCCGGGGGCGCGGTCGAGAAAAACAATGCCCCGGCGCGCCCTTTATTGAAATGGCCGGCGCTCGAGGTTTGTACCATTCACAATATGAGCCCGTTCCGATTTCGACCGGCCAGAGAAGCGGCCGCTGGCGGACGCGCGCACCGTCAGTCGACGGCCGCCGGCGCCCGCTTGGGCTCAAGGTCCTGACGCTCAAGGGAGAGGAGCAGCCGGCGGGCCAGGCGCGTCGCCTTGTCCGGCTTGAGGTAAAGCTCGGTATAGTTCTCGTCTGGATAGGCAAACATCTCCTGTTGTTTCTCGAGAGCCCAGCGATCCTCCTCCACGACCGCGGGGAACATCTCGGCCACGCGCTTGGCCGCGGATTTCGAAGGATCGCCCTTCGACATGTGGTCCGCCTTGCAGTTCACGCACCAGCGCCAGACGTGGCTCTTCTCGTCGATCGGCGTGTGGGTATGGAAGAGAATGTAGCCGCGATCCGCATCGCTGCCGAGCTTACCCGGAGGCGCGACCCTCATCTCCACACGCGTCAGCCCCGGGCCCGTCAGGCAATGGCTGTGATGCCGGTCGACGATGTCGTAGACGAACCAGTCCGCCAAGAACGGCGGCTGTTTGTAGTCGCGGGCCTCGCGGATCGTTTTCACGAAGCGACTGCCATCCTGCTCCCCTTCGATCAGCTCGACGGGGATCCGGCTGTTGGCGAGGTCGCCGATATTGCCGTCATGGAGCGGATAGAAGTGGGAGATGTCGAGAAGGTTCTCGATCAGAAGCAGATAGTTCGCCGCGATGCGCATCGGCTCGGAGCCGATCGATTCCCAACTGTCATCGGTGATCTCGGGCGTACGCGGCGGCCGGACCTTGTCCGCCTTCTCCGCCTCGCCCGGCCATATCCAAACGAGCCCGTCCTGCTCGATGACCGGAAAGGCCTTGAGCCTTGCCCGGGCGGGTATCGCGCCATCGGGTTGCGACGGAATCGCCACGCATCGGCCTTGATCGTTGTAGCGCAAGCCGTGATAGGAGCATTGCAGGCTGCCGTCCTCGAGCAGTTTCCCTTCCGAGAGCGGCATGCGCTTGTGGACGCAGCGATTGTCGAAGGCGACGACCCGGCCCGAATCGGTTCGCCAGATGACCACCGGCTCGCGGGCGATCTCGTGCCTTTGAAGCTTTCCCTTGCCGAACTCGTGCGAAAAGCCGGCCACATACCAGCTGTTTCTCACATATTTGAACCGAGTCATGATGGCCCCTCTCGATCCGCTGTCGAGGCAATTTCACCCCGAGAACCCCACCCAGCGCAAGCCCCCGATGACACGCCCCAAGATCACCGGCCCGTGCTCGAGACTCCGAACCGAACCCGCCGCCTGAACCTATGTCGGGGGCCGGGTCAAAATTTTCCGGTGGCCGAACGGGCGCGCCTCTTGGATCGGAAGTCCCAAAGGGAAGCCGCCACCAGAGCGGCGAAGCCGATGATTTCCAGCGCCTGCGAGTAGCTCCCGTAGAACACCCAGCCGAGCACCCCCGCCGCCGCCAGGCTCAAGAGAAACGGACCCGGATGCCGGTGAAGCCGGAAGGAATAGGCCATTCCCAGCAGCGCCACGACCAACAGACCCGTGACGATCTTGACGAAGACGCTGTCATCCAGATCGACGCCGATGCCGATGACCGAGAGCAAGGCGACGACCGCCATCGTGCCATAGCAGGTCACGACGGCGAGCAGACTTGCCGCGGAGCCCAACCATGACAGGCGCCGCGAGGGAAGCATCTTAAGGGTCACTCACGCTTCCTTGCCTTGCTCTCGAAGCGTCTTCGCCCGGCTGCCAAGATAGTGGTAGGCCAGGCAACAGGCCAGCTTGGCGCTCATCTGGCTCACGTCGAAGAGCGGGCAGAGCTCCGAGATCTCGAAAATATCGGCGCCGTAGGTTCCCGCGATGCGCGCGATTTGGATGGCCTCGCGGGCCTTGATCCCGAAGCATTCCGGCGCGGTCGTCCCCGGCATGCAGGAGGAATCGAGAGAATCCGTATCCCAGGAGCAATAGATCGCCTCCGTTCCGCGCCCGGCGCGCTCGAAGATTTCGCGGGTGCATGCCGCCACGCCGCGCTCGATAACCTCCTGCATCATGATTAAGCGAATGTCGTTGTCGACGTAGAAATCCATCGCGTCCTTCGGGTTGAGCCCGTTGCGCGAGCCCATATGCACGATGTTCGAACGATCACAGTTGGGCAGGTCGAGCGCGCGCGAGACGCCCGAGCCGTTGGTGTTCCTGATGCCGCCCCAGTCCGGCACGGAATCGAGATGGCAATCGATATGCACATAGCCGATTCGGGCGTTCTTGTGGAAGTCCGAAAGGGCGTGCGCCGCGGGGATCGGCACCGAATGGTCGCCGCCGCACAGCACCACCTTGGCGCCGCCATGAAGGCACTCGCTCACATAGTCGTAGATGTATTCATGCGTCCGATCGTTGCTGCCGGTAATGAAGGGAATGTCGCCGCAGTCGACGACCCGGAAGAAGGTGAGGAGATCCACGTCATACTCGAACATATAGGGGAAATACTGTGTCGAGGCCTCGCGCAAGCCCGCGGGCCCGGTCGACGCGCCCGCCCGCACGACTTGACCCTGGTCCCACGGCACGCCGAGGAAACAGAGCTTCGCCCCCATGCCGCGGACCGCCGCGCGCTCGGGCGGGCAATAGGGGGCGCCCATGAAGGTCTTTATGCCGCCCGCCTTGAAGGCGCCGTTGTGCCTCTTCGGCGAATAGATGTGATCGTCGGGGCCCGTCGCGGCGCCCGGCCCCCGATGCTGATGGGGCGTGAAGGACCAGGCTTGTGTCGTGCTGTCGCTCATCGAACGATTCTCGTGCTCAGAATGGTCCGGCCCCCGCCGCTCGTACCGGTCACGATATTAATCTCCCGCCGCCCCCTGTGGCAAGCCGCAGGGCCGGCGGCGCGTTGACGAGAAATTTCAGGACGCTCAGGGGCGTAAGCGAACGCCCAAATGCGGGAGCTTCTCAAGCATCTGATGCACCGAGCGTGACGTCCGGGACGGGGCGGTGAAATCAACATGCGCCCCGCAGGTGGGCCGGGAATGACCGAGCAGGCTGGCGGGGCGGCCTCGGTGCGCGTCGGTTCAGGCAGCGTCCGGCGGGGCCTGGTCGCGCTCGAACATCCCGTAATCCCGGACGACGGCGGCGATCCGGAGGCGATAGTCCTCGAACAGCTCGTGGCGGCCCTTTCGCTGCGCATGGCGATGCTCGCGCTGCTCGCGCCAGGCCGTGATCGCTTCCTCGTCGCGCCAAAAGGAGAGCGACAAAATCTTTCCCTCTTCAGAAAGGCTCGTGAACCGTTCGATCGAGATGAATCCGTCGATCTTCGCAAGCTCCGAACGCAACGCGGTGGCGATGCCCAGATACTCGTCGTAGCGTCCCTTGTTCGGGCGAACCTCGAAAATCACCACATGCATGGCATCCTCCTCGAACGACTTGGACCATGAAGTTTCATATCCTGCCTTGAATATTACGACCACTCACGATGTTTGCCGGCTCGAGTTCTTCCTGACCGGCGGGATGAACGCTCCGCCAACCGGCGGAGGCATCCCAACCTCCTCATCCAAATTCCAAGCGCGCCCTTCCGAGCCGCGCCCTTCCGAGCCGGGCCCGATCTCAGACGCCAGGCCGAGACGCTACACCAAGACGCAAACGTTGATCCCTCTGACGCTCGCGGGACGTTCCACACATCGTGCCAACCAAGAGCCGACATTTCGGAATTCGGCCATTCCGAGATAATCTTCGTCCCTGCAAATCTCCTTGACGCTTCGGACCCAGGGAAAAGTGGCGATATCGGCGATGCTGTAGCCGGACCCCATGATAAAATCCCGGTCGGCTAAGCGGGCTTCGAGCACGCCCAAGAGTCGCGCCGCTTCCTTGCGATAACGCTCTTTCGGATAGGGGTCTTGGCATTTATCGACCGCAAACTTATCGAAATGCTCGAATTGCCCGAACATGGGGCCGACATGCCCCACCTGAAAAAAGAGCCACTGGAGACACGCGTTCTTCTCAATCGGATCGGATGACAACAGCTTTCCCGATTTTTCAGCCAAGTATATGAGAATCGCCCCGGACTCCATGATCGCAACCGTCTTGCCGTTCGCTCCATCGGGATCGAGAATCGCAGGGATCTTGGAGTTCGGATTGATGGATTTATATTCGTCGGTAAATTGCTCCCCCTCGAAAATATTCACCGTGTGCGGCTCATAGGCCAGCGCCATTTCCTCAAGCGCCGTGGAAACCTTGATGCCATTCGGGCTGTTGGCGGAATAAAGCTGAATCCGGTCCGGATGCTTGGCCGGCCATCGTTTGTAAATCAGCGGTGTCTTCATCCCCAGCCCTCATCAGTCCGCGGCGGCGCGCCACACTCGGCCGGCGGAAGGCGGTTTGGTCGAGTCTTATTCGATCGGCTTCGCGCTGAAGACGCCGGCTGAGATGAGGGCCTCGGCCTCGCCCGCGGGGGCCCAGATCACCAGCCCCCGGACAGGCTCATCGGAGCGCACGCTGTGAGTGACCTCATCCCCGGTGCGGACGATTCCCACCATCCCGGGGGTAAGGACATGGAGTTCGCCGTTGACGCGATGTCCGAGCTCGCCGGAGAGCACATAGATGATCTCCAACGCGCCGTGCGGGTGCGCCGGCCCCTCGCCATAGCTGACCGGGAGAAAGGGCTCGCCGATCTCGATCTCGAGACCCCCGAGATTGGCCTGTTCGACCAGCATCTTGAGCCGGACACCGTCGGCCGTCTCCAACAGGCGCGTGCCCTGGCTCGCCGCCTCGTAGGTCATATCGGCTTCGTCGCCACCAGCGTAGCCGGCGAAGGGGGCAAGAGTGATCGCCAGGGCCAAGGCGGCGGCCGCCGTCAGGGCCCGCGTCGTGATCGCTTTTCCGGCCCGGAAGCGCCGGCAACGCGCGACGTTCGTCTTCAGGGCCGAAACGGCCCGGGGAGCTGTGGGCCATGCGTCACCTCCGGCAAGGGCCTTCAGCTGTCGTGTCATCGAGATGTCCTCCCATTTCTCCCGGCATCGGCCTTAGGCAAGGTTTCCTAACCCGCCGCGAATATTTTTGCCACCGGCAATGCCCCCCGGTTTGGCATGAGAGGGCGCGCCCGCAGATCATCCGACAATTGACCGCCCGCCCGGCTGCCCGTCTAATGACCGCTCGGTCCGTCTGAGCAAGGGAGGATTAAGGACGATGGCGGGAGAACTTTCCGGAAAACGCGCCCTGGTGACGGGAGCGAGCAGCGGCATCGGCCGGGCCGCCGCGGAAACCTTCGCGCGCGAGGGGGCCACGGTCGCCGTTCACGGGCGCAGCGCCGAGCGGCTGGCCGCGACCCTTGGCGCGATCGAGAAGGCGGGCGGTAACGCTTTTCCGGTCACCGCGGACATGCGCGAGCGCGCCGCGATCAAGGCGATGTGCGCGGACGCGCTCGATAAACTCGGCGGCATCGACATCATCGTGAACAGCGCCGGGGTCTGCACGCTCACCCCCATGGTCGAGACCGAAGAGGCGATGTGGGACGAGACGCTCGACATCAATTTGACCGCCTGCTTCCTCGTCTCCAAGCACACGATGCCTGCGATGATCGCGCAAGGATCGGGCCGCATGATCTACATCTCATCGATCAGCGGCAAGGAGGCGGAGGCGAATTCCTGCGCCTACAACGCCTCCAAGGGCGGACTCATTCTGTTCGGCAAGTGCCTCGCGCGCGAAGTGGGACCGAAAGGGGTGACGGTCAACAGCATCTGTCCGGGCTGGATCGACACCAAGATGGCGGGGGAGCTGCACGAGCAGTTCGCGGCGGAGCAGAGCCGGCCCTACGACGACGTGTTCGACGAGAGCATGCGCATGAACATGATGAACGTGATCCAGAGCCCGCAGGATATCGCGGACATGGCGCTCTTCCTCGCGAGCGATAAGGGCAAGCACGTCACCGGCCAGGCCATCAATGTCTGCGCCGGCATGAGCACCGTGTAGCGCCTGAAGCCTTCCGAACGATCTGTTCGTGATTGTGGGAGAAAGCTGACATAGCCGCGACCGGTAACTTTTTGCCATAAAAGACATCCAGGAATGCCATATGAGCTGCCTCTACGGCTCCGTCACCGTTTGAACAGATGATTGCGATCCGCGGAGGAGTATTCGCTCTCAGCCGAAAAAATCCTAACCGGGCACTATGCGAGGCGAGCGGCCCGTCTTCTCGCGCGATGCGCCGCCGCTTTGGCCCTGTTGCCGCACACGGCCATCATGCACCAACGGCGGGTGTGGTTCTTACTGACGTCGTGGAACCATAATGTGCAAGTTGGGCCCTCGCAGTTTCTCACCCGCTCGAAGTCCGCTCGGCAGATCAAGTCGCCCATGGCCTCCGCAATCGGCAGCAGGAGATCCTCAGGCGCGCGCCAGCGCCGATGTCGTCGCCATTGGAGCGACGAACTGTGCGCGCCCTGAGTCTCCTGGGATGCGTTCCGCGCTTTGATGGCCCGAGGTTCGATCTGACGATAGATCTCGTCGCGTGCAAGCAAGCGATTGATCTTGTCCAGATCGGCGAGCGCCGACGGCTCAAGCCGCCGGCCTGCGTGAGCGGCGACAAACGCGCGGAACCACTCCCTCAATTCGCGCGCCTGAACGGCGACTCCATCAAGCGCCTCGGGCGACGTCTTCTCCCGGAACCGCATCGACACGTCGGGGGGGACCAAGCCAGCCTGTTCGAGCCAGGCGAGCAAATCTCGACCATCGCCGAGCCACTCGATCTCCGTTCCCCAAGGGGTGGCGACGCTGTTCAGAAGGTCGAGCGCGTGGTCGTCGGCGATGAAAAACGGCTCCGGACGGGCGGTTTCGGTCATGTCGAGGGGCTCCATGAAGTCCGACAGCCGCCAACCGCGGCCATGATCCTAAAATAACCCCTCTAAAGCCTCTTGACAAGTTACTAAAAGGTGGGTAACTATCATTCATACATTTTAACAGTTACTGATGGATATCGTTTTCGCACCCACCCCTAACCGGAGACTCTGACAATGAGTGCCATCGCCTACCGCACCGCCGATATCGGCGGGCAAAAAATCTTCTACCGTGAGGCAGGGCCCCAGGACGCGCTGGCGCTGCTGCTGCTGCACGGCTTTCCGACATCCAGTCACATGTATCGGCACCTGATCCCGGCGCTCGCCGACGCCTATCGGGTGATCGCGCCGGATCTGCCGGGGTTTGGTTTTTCGGACACGCCGGATCGCGCGGACTTCTCCTACACCTTCGAGAACCTCACGAGTGTGATCGATCGCTTCACCGATGCGATCGGCCTCGGTCAATACGCTATCTTCGTGTTCGATTACGGCGCGCCGGTTGGCCTGCGCCTGGCCGTCCGCCATCCGGAGCGGGTCACGGCGATCATTTCTCAAAACGGCAACGCCTATGTCGAGGGGCTTAGTGACGGCTGGAGCCCGATCCAGAAATATTGGGAGCAGCCGACGGCGGAAAACCGGGAGGCGCTTCGCGGCTTCCTGACGCCCGAGACCACGCAATGGCAGTACACCCATGGCGTCG
>JAPUJA010000219.1 GCA_027296525.1 Pseudomonadota bacterium
CGATGTAAGCCTTGCGCGGGACCAGGGTGAGGGGCCCGAAACGTTTGTACAGCCGGGCACCGTGAAGCGTCGTCCACAGCAGCCGATCGATTTGACGGGGCATGACAACGTTCCCGTTTTGAAGACGCCAAGTTGGCGAGAGCTTAGCAGACGCCACGGCCCAAAGCAGGATGGTATCGCCCCCGGCCGGCGCGCCTGAGCCGCCAAAGAGCGTCGAACGAGGCGCCCGCTCGCGGATGAGCGATTCCATGACCGGCACGCAAAGTCGCGTTATAAGCGACGCTTGAGCCATGAGCGGGTCTTGAACATGGATTGGATGATCGTCACAGGCGCCGCCCTCGGCGCGCTCGCCGTCTCGGGCGCCGGCACCCCGCTGACGCTTGGTCTCTTGAAGCGCCGCGCGATACTCGATCATCCGAATCCGCGCTCGAGCCACACCGCCCCGACGCCCCGCGGCGGCGGCATCGCGGTGGTCGCCGCGCTCATCCTCGCCTGGGTCCTGCTCGGCGCGGCCGCACCGGCGACGAGCGCCGGCCTTTGGTTCGCCCTCGGCCTGGGCGCCGGGCTCGCCCTCGTCTCTTGGATCGACGACCTCAAGAGCCTGAGTCCGGGCCCCCGGCTGCTTGCCCAGGTCATCGCCGTCGGCGCGACGCTCCAGGCCTTCGGCCCCGACGAGCTCGTCTTTCAGGGGCTCCTGCCGCTCGCCGTCGATCGCCTGATCACCGGCCTCTTGTGGCTCTGGTTCATCAACCTGTTCAACTTCATGGACGGAATCGACGGGCTCGCGGGCGCCGAGACGGTGGCAATCGGGCTCGGCGTTCTCACCGTCGCCCTGATCGGCCAAGAGGCAGGCGAGCTCGGCCCCTTCGGGCTCGTCCTCGCCGCCGCCATGCTCGGGTTTTTGCCCCTCAACTGGCAGCCGGCGAAGATCTTCCTGGGCGATGTCGGGAGCGTTCCGCTCGGCTTCTTCGCCGGCTGGCTGTTGCTCATGCTCGCGGCCCACGGCCAATGGGCGGCGGCGCTCACTCTGCCGGCCTATTATTTGGCCGACGCGAGCACGACCCTCGGGCTTCGCATCTCCCAGGGAAAGCCCTTCTGGCGGGCGCATCGGGAACATGCCTATCAGCGTGCCGTGCAGCTGGGCAGGAGCCACGCCGCCGTTTCCGCCTCCGTCGGCCTCGTCAACCTCGCCCTCATCGGGCTCGCCGCGGCAAGTCTCTCCCCCGGCGCCGCACGCTGGGCGAGCCTGGCGGGGGCGGCGGTATTGACGCTCGCCTTCTTATGGTACCTTCGCCGCCCCACGACGAGGCCGATCCATGGCACGTAGCATCCGGGGGCTTCGCATCAATCGGACCTTGATGGTCACCGCCCACGATATCGTGATGGCGGCGGCGTCCTTCGTGCTCGCCCAGCTGCTGCGCCGGGGCTGGGAGAACTTCTGGGTCGAGACCGAGTCCTACCTCTTGCTCGGGATGCTGCTGTTTACCGGCGTCGCGGCGGCCGTCTTCCTGTACATGCGGACCTACCGGGGGGTGTGGCGCTATGCCTCACTCACCGACCTGTTTCAGATCACCAAGGCGGTAACCCTCGCGATCCTGATCTTCCTGCCGCTCATGTTCGTGCTCACCCGGCTCGAGACCTTTCCCCGCTCGGCCCTGGTGATCAACTGGTTCGTGCTGCTCGCGCTGCTCGGGGGCTCACGCTTTCTCTACCGCGTCATCCGCTATCGCAATCTGGGCGGCATATGGGACCGCTCGATCGAACCGCGCATCCCGGTCCTGCTCGTGGGCGCGGGCGATGCCGCGGAGGTGTTCATCCGCGAGATGGTGCGCAACCCCGAGGCCGTCTACCGGGTCGCCGGCCTGGTGGACGACGACGCGCGCCATCACGGACGCGACATTCATGGCGTGCGCGTGATGGGCAGAGCCGAAGACCTGGCCGAGGTCGTAGCCAAGGTGAAGCGGCGGAACATCCGGCCGCAGAAAATTATCCTGACTTCCGATGAATACACCGGCGATCGACTCTCCCGTCTGCTCGAGGCCGCCGACGAGCTCGGCATGACGGTCTCGCGCATCGGCAAGCTGACCGATTTTCGAAGCGGCGAGGCGCAGGGAATCGAGACGCGCCCGATTGCGATCGAAGATCTGCTCGGCCGGCCCCAAACCGTGCTCGACCGCGAGGCGATGCGCGCCCTGGTGAAAGACAAGCGGGTGCTCGTGACCGGTGCGGGCGGCACGATCGGGGCCGAGCTCGCGCGCCAGATCGCGGCCTACGGCCCGGCACGGATCAGCCTCCTCGACAACGCCGAGTTCAATCTCTACCGGATCGAAATGGAGATCGCCGGCCATCATCCCGAGCTCGCGCGCACGGCCATCCTCGGCGATGTGCGCGACCGGGCGCGCCTCGACCAAACCTTCGCGCGCGAGCGGCCCGAACTCGTTTTCCATGCTGCCGCCTTCAAACATGTTCCCATGGTCGAAGCCAACCCGAACGAGGGCGTGCTCACCAACGTGATCGGCACGCGCAACGTGGCGGACGCCTGCTTGGCTGCCGGGGTCGGCGCGATGGTCTTGATCTCGACGGACAAGGCGGTCAATCCGACGAGCGTGATGGGGGCGACCAAGCGGATCGCCGAGTGCTATTGCGAGGCGCTCGGGCAGACCCGCGCGCCGACCTCGGGGGACACGAGGCTCGTCACCGTTCGCTTCGGCAACGTGTTAGGCTCGACCGGCTCCGTCGTTCCGCTGTTCGAACGCCAGATCAAGGCGGGCGGCCCCGTCACGGTGACCGACCCTGAGGTCACGCGCTATTTCATGACCGTGCGCGAGGCGGTCGAGCTTGTGCTTCAAGCTTCCGCGCTCGGCGTGGCGGAAGCCCAAGCGAGCGGCGCGATCTTCATGCTCGACATGGGCCGCCCGGTGCGCATCGTCGATCTCGCGAGGCAGATGATCCGTCTCGCCGGGCTCCATCCCGAAACCGACGTCAAGATCGAGTTCACCGGGCTTCGCCCGGGCGAAAAGCTCGTCGAGGAGCTTTTCCACGAATCCGAGGCCCCGCTTGCGACCCCCTGCCAAGGGATCCTGCGCTCACACTCACGCCCGGCCGATCTCGCCACGCTGACGGCTCATCTCGACCGGCTCCTGGAAGCCGCGGGCCAGCGCCGCACGGGCGAAACCCTGGCGCTTCTCGCCACCCTCGTGCCCGAGTACCGTGCGGGCGCGGCGCCCGAGGCCGAACGCGCCGCGGCGACCTGACCCTCGATCGCCTAGCGCCGATCGGCCGCGCGCGGCGGGTCAGGCGGCGCGGGACTTGCACGCTTCGAGGGTCAGCCGCAGGCCTTCCGAGAAGGGCCGGGGATCGACGCCGAGGCGGGCGCGCATCTCGCCGATGTCGAACGCCTTATCCTCGGTCAGCCGGCGCAACTGATCCGGCAACCGGGGATTCGCCAGGCGGGCGGCAACCGCGAGGCGCGCGACCCCGAGCAACAGGCCGGTGGGCAAGCCGATGATCCACACCCGCCGCCCGAGCGCACCCGCGCACGCCTTGACCACCTCGCGCATGGGAAGCGCTTCGGGCCCCGCCACGGTGATCACCGAGGGGCCATCCCGGCAACGCTCGAAGGCCGCGAGCACGGCCTCGACACAGTCCTCGCGGAAGATCGGCTGCACCAGGGAGCGGCCGCCGAGCGGAAGAGGTGCGATCACCGGGAACCAGCCGACCCAGCCCCGGATGAAGGCGATCAAACGGCTGATGTTGCGGTCTCGCGGCGGCCCGAAGACCATGGCGCATTGGAGTAAGGCGCCGTTTCGCCGGCCGTTCCGCCATTCGGCCTCGAAGCGGCTCATGCGCTCGGCCTCGTGGGAGGGAAAGCGTGTGAAGCGCCGGGTCGAGCCGAGCAGGACGACGACCCCGCAGGTTTCCGGCAAGGCCGCGAGGATGCGCTCGTAATAGAGATCGGGCGCCCCCACGATGGCCTGGTCGAAATCGGCAAACACGGGCGCGAGATCCTCGACGGCATCGAGATCGGCCTCTCGCGTCTCTGCGCGGGGATCGAGCTCGGCGAGCCTCGCGGCCGAACGCCCGACCGCGACCACCCGCGAACCCGCCTCGCAAAACCGCGCAACCAGGGCGCGCCCCGTCGGGCCGGTCGCTCCGATGACGCCGACGGTCATCGGGCGGAGGCTTTCCGTCGTCGTCGCAAAATCATCGCTTCACGTCCGAGCCTGCCGCGAAGCCCGCGGCAAGAGGAACCTACGCAAACCCCCCTCCCAAGATCAAGGCGCAAGCTCGAGGGCCCTCGCGCACAGACCAAATTCCGCGGGC
>JAPUJA010000022.1 GCA_027296525.1 Pseudomonadota bacterium
GCGCCGAGCGGATGTCCACGTCCGACTCGGTCGCCATGCGCGTGTGGCCGATGGCGTGGGTGCCGGTGAAGCCGCCGAGCTTGTATTGGCTCGAGACCGTGTTGGCGTCGCCCAAATCCTTGATGAGCTCGAGCCCGCGCCCGAGCGAGAGGATTTCGGCGCCCTCGACATCCTCGATATAGTCGGCGAAGCGCTTGTATTCGCCGAACTCGTCCATCGCCCCCTTGCTGAATTTCAACTGGTAGCGGAAGGCATATTCGGTCGCCGCGTCCTGGGAGACGATCTCGCCGCCCATGGCCTGGATGCGTTGATCGACCTCGTCCTTGCGTTCGCGCACCTGCCGCTGGATGTCGAAGCCCTCGGCCATTTCTTCCTGCTCGGCGACCTTGAAGCGCATTATGAGTTCGCCCGCGTTCGGCACGCCATAGACCGCGAAGCCCGCGGAATCGGGCCCGCGATGCTTGAGCGCCTGGAGCATCGAGGTGAGTTCCCCGCCGATGTTTCCGGTTCCGCCCCGATGGATCAGTCCGGCAATCCCACACATTGTTGCTCGTCTCCTTCGGTGATCGTTCGTCTCGACTCTCGGGCTAGGGCAGAACGTCGAGGTAGGTCTCGACATCCCATTCGGTGACCGTGGCGTTGAAGCGGGCCCACTCATCGCGCTTGTAATGGAGGAAGACGTCCAACATCTTGCCGGGCATCGCCGAGCGGATGACCTCGTCCTTCTCGAGCGCATCCAACGCGTCGCCCAACGTCATGGGCAGTTTCTTGATCTGCTTGCCCGCCTCCATCGCTTTGTAGATGTTGCGGTGCTCCGGCTCGCCCGGATCGAGGTTGCGGGAGATCCCGTCGTCGAAGGCCTTCAGCAAAGCGGCGCCCATCAGGTAGGGGTTCACGGACGAGTCGACGGAGCGGTACTCGAAACGCCCCGGCGCCGAGATCCTGAGACTGCAGGTGCGGTTCTGATAGCCCCAGTCGGCGTAGACCGGCGCCCAGAAGCCCTTGTCCCACAGGCGTCGGTAGGAATTCACGGTCGGCGAGCCGATCGCGGTGAGCGCCTGCAGATGCTCGATCACGCCGCCGACGCAGTTGAGCCCGATGGGTCCCGGCTTCTTCTCGCCCGGCAGCGGCATGAAGACGTTCTCGCCGCCCGAGAGGTAGGTGTAGCTGCCCTCGAGCCCGGGCAGCGGGTTCGCATGGGCCGTGTTGACGATTTTTTCCGTGCCCTCGCGCCAGAGCGACATATTGTGATGGCAGCCGCTCGCCGAGACCCCCATGAAGGGCTTCGGCATGAAGCAGGCGATCAGGTTCTCCTCGCGCGCGACCTGGGCGCAGATCTGGCGGTAGGTCGTGAGACGATCCGAGTTGCGCACGGGGTCGTCGTAGGTGCAGTTGAGTTCGAGTTGGCCCGGCGCGTCCTCGTGATCGCCCTGGATCATGTCGAGCCCCATGGCTTGCGAGTATTCGATCGCCTTCATGAACACGGGACGAAGTTCGGCGAACTGCTCGATGTGATAGCAGAAGGGCTTGGTGACGCCGCCCGCCGGCTTGCCGTCCTCGCCCTTCTTGAGCCACATCATCTCGGGCTCGGTGCCGACCCGCATGTGGAGCCCATCATGCTTCTGCATGAACTCCTCATGGATCGCGCGCAGGTTCCCGCGGCAATCGGCCGTCAAGCGCCCGCCGGGATCGTCGTCTTCTTCACGGTTGCGAAAGAGCGTGCAGAAGACGCGCGCCACGCGTTTGTCCCACGGAAGCTGCATGAAGGTTTCCGCATCCGGAATGCCGACGAGCTCGGCCGCTTCGGCCCCGAAGCCGATGTAGTTGCCGTTCATGTCCGTGAACAGGTTGGCGGTCGAGCCGTAGACCAATTGAAAGCCCCGCTCGGCCAAGGTTTCCCAGTGATCGGACGGGACGCCCTTGCCCATGATTCGACCGGTCACGGAGACGAATTGATAGTAGATGTAGCGGATCCCGAGTTCGTCGATCTTGGCGCGGACCTGTTTGACGAGTTCCGCGCGGCCGTCCTGATTCACATGTCTTTCGAGATCCGTCATCGACACTCTCCCTTAATTTTTTGGCGACGTCCGCGCCGGCTCGAACGGCCGGCTTCATAAGGACGATTTCCGGCGTCCACGCCTTGTTAAACACATCTCCCAGTAGCGCCCACCCCTCTAGCTCCACGGAAACGGACTGTGGGAAACCGGGTGCAGCTTGCCTTCGGCGAAGCGCGAGAAGCGGAACGGCTCGAGGAGCTGGTTTTTTTCGCCGACGACTTCGGAGGCGACCAGCTTGCCGACCGCCATCATCTTGTAGCCGTGGTTCGAATCCGCGATGACGTAACAGTTCTCCCGGAACACATCGAACACGGGGAAGTTGTCGGCCGTGAACGCCCCGATCCCGCCCGAGGGTTCCTTCCGATATTTATGAATCATGCCCTCGAAGCGCTTTTGGCAGTGCGCGAGGGCCGAGCACCATTTGTGGGCGAAATCGTCGCCCGCGATGAATTCCGGTGAGTCGATGCCGTAGGGGTCGATATTGATCTGGTCGGCGTCGCGCTCGACCTTATAGGGCGTCGAGCCGCCCTGGATCCCGCCGAAGTTGAAGTCGGGCTTGTAGTAAATGCCCCACATCTCGTCGGTGATCAGCGAGCCGTCGACGTCCGAATAAAGCGGCTGATCGCTGTCGACGTGAATGACCGGCGGCATGTTGCCGTCGTTGGTGTAGCCGAAGCGGGGCTCGACGCCGAGGGTTCCCTCCTCGAGGCACCAGAAGGTCCACATGTCGATGCCGTTGCGCGTCCGCCCGTCGGGCCCTTTGACCGAGATCATCTTGGGCAGCTCCAGCATCTTCCAAAAGACCGGCACCCAGGGACCCGCGGCGATGACGACGTAATCGACCCCGATCGTGCCGCGATCGGTCTCCACGGCCGTGATCGCCTGGCTGTTGCTGCCGCTCTGAAAGCCCGTGACCTTGAGCCCGCTGACGATCCGCGCGCCCTCAGATTCGGCCTTGCCCGCGAGACCGTAAGTCGAGGCGGTGTTGTTCGCGTAACCGCCCTTTTGCTCGTGGAGAACCGAGGTTATCCCCTTGGCCTGCCAATCGTCGAAGATCAATTTCATGTAGCGCATGCAGTCCTTCTCGCCCTCGATCAGGGTCGAGGGATAGCCGATCGCCTTCTGCTCGGCGGCGATCTGGGCGACGTCCGCATGCATGGGTTCGGGGCTGATCTGCATGTAGCCCACTGGGTGGTAGTGATAGGCCTCGGGGTCGCTCTCCCAGACCTTGATGCAGGCCGCCATGAGCTCGCGCATCGCGGGCTGGTAATAGTTGTTTCGGATCACCCCGCAGGCGATGCCCGAGGCGCCGGCGGCGATCCCGGTCTTGTCGACCACCAGGACATCGCTGCCGTCGCCCTGGCCGCGCGCCTTGAGTTCGAGCCCCAGATGATAGGCGGTGCTCAGGCCGTGACCGCCCGCGCCGATGATCAAATATTTCACATGGTCGGGAAGGGCCAACGGCCTCTCCTCGAGGATGCCCTCACGGGCGCTTGAAGGCCCGGGCCGCGTCGCCCCGGCTCCGGTTCCAGGAGATTCGGCCTTTACCGTTACCAATTGTCAAGCCAATTTATACCAATTCCTCAATTCCTCACTAAACCTACGGAACTAGCCACCTACGGAACTAGCCTGTAGACCAAAACAAAAAATTGGTTTAGATTGGTATCACACATCGTCCAGCGAGGAGCGCAGAGGGGCGCGCATGGACAGCCGGGCCATGGAATTTTCGCCGCAACTGCCGATCGCCGCACCCGGTGCGGCGGGTATCGCCGAGGATCTGCGCCGTCGGATCCTTCAGGGCGCTTTCGTCCATGGCGAGCGGCTGCCCGCGGAGCGCCGGCTCGCCGAGCTCTTCGGCGCCTCCCGGGCCACCGTGCGCGCCGCGCTCCGCCGGCTCGAGGAGACGGATCTGGTCATCCGGCGGCTGGGCAGCGGCACCTTCGTCAATCTGCGTGCGGAGGTCCGCGCCGAGGAAGACATCGCCGAGATCACGAGCCCCCTGGAACTGATCGCCGTGCGCCTCGCGGTCGAGCCCGAAATGGTGCGCCTCGCGGTGCTCAACATGACCGGCAAGGACATCGAGCGGCTCGGGCAGGCGCTCGAGGGCATGGAGAGCGCCGGCGGCGATGCCGAACGCTTTTCCTACTGGGATAAGCAGTTTCATCTGCGCATCGCCGAAGGAACGCACAACCCGCTGATGACCTTCATCTACCGGCGGATCAATCACGTTCGCGCCCATGCTCAATGGAACGCGATCAAGGGCAAGATTCTGACGGCGGAACGGATCGCCAACTACAACCGCCAACACCGCGCGATCTACGAGGCGCTTTGCTCGCGGGACGTCGAGCGCGGCGTGGAGATCATGGATCGCCATATGAGCGAGGCACGGGAGCATCTCTCGGCCAACAGGCGGGACTGACGACGAAGCGCTTGTCCAGGGTCACCATCCACGGCATCGATCACATCTACCTCAGCGTGGGTGAGGTCGAAAAATCGCTCGCCTTTTATGACCGCCTGATGCCGTTCCTCGGGCTCGCCAAGCTCAGCCGGCGCATGAAGGTCGCCGTGGCGGCCTACGAATCCCGCGCCGTCCGTCTCACGGTTTACCTGACGGCGGCCAAAGGCGGGCCGACACCCGTCGATCGCTACGCTCCCGGGCTTCATCATCTCTCGTTCGAAGTGGGCTCACGCGCGGAGGTGGATATCGTCCATGACGAGCTCCTCGCCATGGGGGCGGCGATCCTCGATCCGCCCGCCGACTATCCGCATTACCGCGAGACGTTCTATGCGGTCTTCTTCACCGACCCGGACGGGATCAAGCTCGAGGTGGCGTACCGTTCCTGGGAAGACGCGAACGAGTCATGAGCCCGGTGGATCGTCTCGCCGGGCGCGCTGCAATCTTTTGAGTCTGAGAGCCTTTTCGATCGAGTCACCGCCCGGCGGCCTGTGGATAAGGCTGTTGGTAGATTGCGACGAACCGAAGCCGGGCGCCGCCGGAAACCGGCAAGGAGCGCTCGTACCGGCGAACGCCCGAGGCGGGGCGGCTCCCGATCGGTTGCCTGTATCCCTTATAAGTATCAGATTTTTTTATATTTTTCCGTTGGCTGGGGCGGTTCGCCGGGGGCCACGCGCGCCGTCTCGTGGTCTGGCCCGGCACCCTTCCTGCGCCCATCGGGCGAGGCGCAATGTGTATAAAATCAACGGTCTAACCGGGCCGGCGGCGGCGCTCGAGTTCGACACCCACGCTCTCCGCGTCCTCATAGATGTCGAGCTTTTCCACCCGCACCCGCACCCGCTCGGCCCGGCGGTTCCGGAGGCAGAGCTGGGCGATCCGTTCGGCCAAGGTTTCCACGAGGTTGACGTGGCCCTTCTGGGCGAGCGCCCGGATATCCTGAACGATCTTCTCATAGGACACGACGCGTCGGATGTTGTCGTCGACCGGCTTGCCATCCTCCGCGACCTGGAGGTCGACGTTGATTCGCACGCGCTGGGGCGCCTCTTGCTCGTGGGGATGAACGCCGATACGGCAAGAGAGAACGAGGTTGCGTATGAAGACGTGCTCGCGCGCCTCGCGCGCCTCGTCGGCGGCGCGCCGATGGAGCGGCGTGACGCCTGTCATTTCCGGCCCCTCCCGCGCAAGGCCCGAGGGCTCACGCGCACGTTCTCGTTAGAGCCAGCCGTCATCTCCTCACCATTCCTGCTGATCGGAATTGCGCTTCGGCACCGCCCAACAAAGATGCTGTCCGCCATCGAGCGCGATCATCTGTCCCGTCATCGCCGGCTGGGCGAGTATAAACCGGACCGCTTCGCAAATCTCCTGGGGTGTTGTGCCCCGCCCCAGCGGCATGGCCTCGCACTGAGCCTTGAACTCGGCTTCCGTCTGTTGGCGGCTTGCGTGTGTCGGGCCCGGGCCGATGGGGTTGACGCGGTTGCGCGGCGCGAGCGCGAGCGCAAGCGTCTGGGTCAACGTCCAAAGCCCGGCCTTGCTCACGGTGTAGGAGACGAAGTAGGGGGTGGGGTTCCAGACCCGCTGGTCGATCATGTTGATCGTGTTGCCGGGGGTGCGGGCGGGGAGCCCCTTCGCGAAGGACTGGATGAGCCAAAACGCCGCGCTCAGGTTCACGGCCATATGGGCGTCCCAGCTCGCGCGTGTCGCCGTATCGACCCGGTCGTCCTCGAACACCGAGGCGTTGTTGACGAGCAGGGTGAGCGGTCCGAGCGCGCCCGCCGCCTCACCGATGAGCGTCGAGGCGCGGTGCCCGTCGGCGAGGTCCGCTTCGATTGCGGTCGCTCGTTGGCCCAGGGTTCGGATCTCCTCGACGACGCTTCGAGCGGCCTCGGCCGAATCGTGATGGTGCACGGCCACCGACCAGCCGTGGCCGGCGAGGTCGAGCGCGATCGCCCGGCCGATCCGCTGGCCGGCGCCGGTGACGAGCGCGACGCGCGAGTCTTTTTCGGTCATGGGGCGTTCGGTCATGGGGCGTTCGGTCATGGGGCGTTCGGTCATGGGGCGATTTCGCTCATGGGGCGATTTCGCTCATGGGGCGATCATCGGGCAGCCGCCTCCCGGCATCAAGAAGGATCGCGCCCGAGGTCGGCATCAATTCGCGTCACCCGCCGGAGGTTTCTGATCGTCGGTCTCGATGTAACGAAAGACCATGTCGCGCAGCGTGACGAACCCGGCGAGCTCGTGGTTATCGATCACGAGGCAGCGGGACAGGCCGAAGCGGGCGAGCAGGCGGATGGCATATTTGATGTCCATGCCGGCGTCCAGCGTGAACACCGGCTTCGACATGATCTCGTAGACGTTCGTGCGATCGAGCGAGCGGCCCTTCGCGATCACCTCATTGGCGATATCGGAGACGACGACCATGCCGTACTCGTCGCCCTCATGACGCTTCTCGATCACGAGCGAGCCGATGTTGGCCTCCCTCATCTTCGCGATCGCCTCGCGCACCGTCGCGAGACCGTCGATCGGTTTCGGCATCGGCGTCATGACCCGGCGCACCGTGAAGTAGGTTTTCTTGGTCATAATTCGTCCTCGATCTCGCTTTGGATGGTCTCGATCTGATGGCGCAAGCCCACGGCGTCTTCGACGTCGATCTGGAGCGCGATGCCGGTCCCCGATTTCTCGTCGAAGGCGCCGACCGATGCGATCCGTTCAAGAATCGACCGGCTTAGATGCTCCTCGACGACGAAGAGCAGCATATCGCGGCGGCCGGTGAGATCGAGGCCAAAAAACGTTCGGCCCCGCTCGAGACCCTCGCCGCGACAGCTCGTCACGATGGTGGCGCCGGTGGCGCCGGCCTCGCGCCCGGCCTCCAAAACGGTGTCCGTTTCGCTGTCGTCGACGAGGGCTATGATCAGCTTAAACTTCATCTTTTCCTCCTACGGTCGATGATGCCCTGCGGCGTGCGCGAAGCTCGCCGAGCTGGGCATAGGCCAAGACGGTGATGATGGGGAAAACGCTCGCGAAGGCGATCAGCCCGAAACCGTCGATCAAAGGGCTTCGCCCCGGAATGGTCGAGGCGAGGCCGAGGCCGAGCGCCGCCAGCAACGGGACGGTCACGGTCGAGGTCGTCACCCCGCCGGAGTCGTAGGCGAGCGGAATGATGGTCTTGGTGGCGTCCCGGGATTGCGCGAGCATCGTCTGGGCGATCACCAGGACATAGGCGCCGATCAGAAAGTAATGGAGCGGAAGGCCGACGACGATCCGGAAGGTCCCGAGCGTGACGCCGAGCGCGACGCCGATGGCGACCGCGGAGCGCAGGCCCCAGATGCCGACCGTTCCGCCCGAGACGGAATTGGCCTTGATCGCGACGGCGATGAGCGAGGGCTCGGCGACGGTCGTGGCGAAGCCGATCGCGGCGGCGTAGAGATAGACCCAGTAGTAATCCGGCCAGCGCACCGGAGCGACGAGCCCTTGGGCGAGCGCGCCCAGGCCGTCGGGCGAAATGAAGGCGGGCGCGGTCAACTGTTGGGCCATGGTGCGCCCGATCGGGAAGAGGGCTTCCTCGAGCCCGATCAGGAAAAGCGCGAGGCCCAACACGACATAGACGGTCCCCACGAGCACGCGACGAAGATTGGGCGGCCGCTTGCGCAGAACAAAGAGTTGGAACGCGAAGACGATCGCGACGATCGGCAGGACGTCGAGCACCACCTGAAACAGCGCATCGGCGACGAGCTTCCCGAGTTCCATCGTCTGCGCCTTTAGAAGAGGATTCCGAACAGCATGACGAAGATCACCGGCGTCAGAACCGCGAGTGCGATCATGCCGAAGCCGTCGCTCATCGGATTGCGCCCGCGGATCACGGTCGCGAAGCCGATGCCGAGCGCGGTGACGAGTGGCACGGTGATCGTCGAGGTGGTCACCCCGCCCGCGTCATAGGCGATCCCGATGATCTCGTCGGGCGCCACGTAGGTGATCGCCACGACGATGACGTAGCCGCCGATGATGAGCCAGTGGAGCGGCCAGCCCTTGAGGATGCGCAGCACCCCGATCACGATCGCGACGCCCACGGCGCCGGCCACCGTGTAGCGCAAGCCGTCGGCATAGGCGCCGATGGCCGCGTCGTTGGGCTCGATCACGCCTGCGCTCGCGGCCATTCGGGCGGCTTCCCGGGTGATCGCGAGCAGCGCTGGCTCGGCGATCGTCGTGCCGAACCCGAGGACAAAAGCGAACAGGAGGAGCCACCAGATGTTGCCGCGCCGGGCAAAATCCTGGGCGAGGCTCTCACCGATCGGAAACAAGCCCATCTCGAGGCCCTTGATGAAGAGCGCGAGCCCGACCACGACGAAAAAGAGCCCGACGATGATCTCCTCCAGATTGGGGAAGGGTCGCTCGAGCACGACGAGCTGGAAGAACGCGATCACCAGGACGATCGGGGCGATATCGCGGATCGTGCCGAGGACGAGGCGGAGGAGGGAGGCGAGCAGGCGGACGACGGGAAACCGCTTGGTGATGGCGCCGATCCGATCGTTCACGGGCTCCCCCGAAAGAATCGCGGCCGACGTTTCGCCGCCCCGCCGGCCCTTCCATTGACGGAGGTCGCCGGCTGCGCGTCGGCTCCGATCGGCCGACGGCGTCGATCTTAGCGGCGGTTTCGGAGCGCGGAAAGATCCGCGCGAGGGAGCGCGCTTGAATCTCCCTTAAGCTGGGATTTCCCAGATGATTCCTCCCAACCACCGAAGACGGTAGCACACTTGTGTTTTGGTCGAAGCGTGACCTTACAACCCGGTTCGGGGTCTTGGGATGGGCGCTCGGTGCGTCCGAGACCTCGCCGAGACGCAATCGGGTGCGAGAAACCGGTCATTCGGCAAATGCGGAGCGCCCGGTTCCCGCCGGTTCAACCCCGCAGCGCTGACATTGGACGTCATGTCAGTGCTGGCTTCGGCCGCAGGCCGTCGTTCAGTCGCAGGATCTCCGCGAACAGAGGTCTTGAGACCCGTGGACCGGTGATGCCGCGAATGTCCGCAATGGGTCATAAGCAGACATAGAGGCCTTGCACCCTGGAC